>CAINDC010000133.1 GCA_903847275.1 uncultured Pseudomonadota bacterium | reverse complement strand
TTCATTTTTAGAACGGCGTGTAAATGCTCAACCGAATAACGGTGAAAGTCCCGAAGAAGCTGCGCGGAATGCGCGTTATAACGAATTCAAAAATTTGATTAACGAAAATGACGTGTTGTTAATCGCGCAACATCGAGAAGACCAACTCGAAACCGTTTTGCTGCAACTTTTTCGAGGAAGTGGTTTAAAAGGTTTGGCAGGAATGCCAGATAAAATGCGGTTTGGCAAAGGACATTTAGTGCGTCCGTTGCTCAATGTCGGCAAAGAAATGATTAACGCTTACGCTGTCGAAAATGAACTGGTTTGGATTGAAGATTCAAGCAATCAAAGTTTAATTTATGATCGAAACTTTTTACGCCAAGAAATCATTCCACACTTAAAACAACGTTGGCAATCGCTTGATAAAACAGTCACACGAACGGCGACGCATTGCGCTGAAGCTGAAATACTGATTTCAAAAATGGCTCAAACAGAATTTGAAACCGTTTTTAATGCAGACGATGAAACGCTTAACATTCCAAAATTATTAACGTATTCGCCAACGGAACAGCGTTTAATTTTACGCCAATGGTTTGAATTTTTAGGTTTGAAAATGCCGTCGCAGGATTTTGTGCAACGGATTTTGAAGGAGGTGGTTGGCGCGAAAAGTGACCGACATCCGATATTGTACAAAAAAGGCGTGATGATTCGTCGCCATAAATCAAAATTGGTTATTTTGAGTGATGGCTTGCCAAGCGACATCAAACATCAAAATTAATTCATCTGGTGTAATCACATAAGGCGGCATGAAATAAATCACATTACCCAACGGACGCAATAAAATACCTTTCGACAACGCATAACGATGAATCTGCAAACCGCGTCGTTCTTGCCATGGATACGGTTCACGAGTAAGTTTATTTTTGACTAATTCGATGGCGACAATCATACCCGTTTGGCGAACTTCGGCGACATTTGGATGATTCAAAAACCGTTGCGAAAGTTCAAGCATTTTCGCTGCTAGAACGTGATTTTGTTCGATGACATTTTGCGTTTCAAAAATGCCCAATGTCGCTAATGCCGCTCGACACGCTAAGGCATTTCCCGTGTAACTGTGAGAATGCAAAAATGCGGTGAGCTTTGAATAATCATCATAAAACGCAGCGTAAATATCATCCGTTGTTAAAACGGCTGAAAGTGGTAAATATCCGCCCGTTAACCCTTTCGATAAACATAAAAAATCGGGTGAAATGTCAGCTTGTTCACAGGCAAACAGCGTTCCTGTGCGTCCAAAACCTACCGCGATTTCATCTGCGATTAAATGCACGTTGTACTTATCACACGCAGCTCGCAGCAATTTCAAATACACTGCGTCGTACATTCGCATCCCACCTGCACATTGCACAAGAGGTTCGATAATTACCGCACAAACTTCATTCGAGTGTTGTTCTAAAATTTTTTCTAAATGTGCGAATTGGAGCGTCGAATAATCAGCCCAACTTTCACTATCTTCTCGAAAATAACAATCGGGACTAGCAACCGTTATTACGTCCATGAGCAGTGGCGCGTAGGTTTTTTTGTATAATGCGACATCGCCGACTGCTAACGCACCTAACGTTTCGCCGTGATAACTATTTTCGAGGTTTATAAATTTTGTTTTTTGAGTTTGACCGCGATTTTGCCAAGAATGAAAACTCATTTTTAACGCGACTTCCACAGCTGCCGAACCGTTATCTGCATAAAAACAGCGTGACAATCCCGCAGGTGTAATGGCGACTAATTTTTCAGCGAGTTCAATGGCGGCTTCGTGCGTGAAACCAGCAAAAATAACGTGTTCAAGCGTGTCGATTTGACCTTTCAGCGCAGCGTTAATGATTGGATTTGAATGACCAAACAAATTCACCCACCACGAACTAATCGCGTCTAAATAACGATTACCGTCGAAATCTTCGAGCCAAACACCCTGCCCTGATTTAATCGGAATAATCGGAAATTTTTGGTGATCGTGCATTTGGGTACACGGATGCCACAAAACCCGTGTGTCACGTTGCGATAAAACGGCGTTTTTCATTTGCTTTGCGGTAATACTGATTCACCTTGCCACAATTGCGCCAATGTTTCGCGTTCACGAACAACGTGAATTTTATCGCCATCAACCATAATTTCAGCAACACGCGGACGCGAATTGTAATTTGAACTCATCGTGAAACCGTAAGCTCCCGATGAACGTACAGCTAATAAATCGCCAGCCGTTAATTTCAACGCACGTTCTTTACCTAAAAAATCGCCCGTTTCACAAACCGGGCCAACGATGTCCCAAATCATTTCAGGTGCAGAACTGCTCAATTGAACTGGCACAATATCTTGCCACGCGCCATAAAGTGCAGGACGCACTAAATCATTCATCGCCGCATCGACAATGGCAAAGTTTTTGTATTCAGTTGGTTTTAGATATTCCACGCGTGTCACCAAAATTCCCGCATTGCCAACAATGGCGCGTCCAGGTTCAAGCATAATTTCTAAATCGGTTTTACCTAAACGTGCCAAAATTGCTGCAATATATTCTGCGGGTTCAGGCGGTTGTTCATCACGATATTGAATACCCAAACCGCCGCCTAAATCCAAATGTTTGAGCGAAATTCCGATGTTTTTTAATTTTTCAACCAATGCAAAAACTTTATCAAGCGCGTCTAAAAATGGGCGCGTTTCTGTCAATTGCGAACCAATGTGGCAGTCAATTCCCACAATTTCAATATTCGGCAACGTCGCTGCATGTTGATAAGCGGCTAATGCCTCTTCAATCGCAATCCCGAATTTGTTTTCTTTCAAACCAGTAGAAATATACGGGTGCGTTTTGGCATCAACATCAGGATTTACGCGAAATGAAACTGGCGCAATGACGTTCAATTCTCCCGCGATGTTGTTAATGCGTTCGAGTTCGTCGAAAACTTCGATGTTGAAGCAGCGAATTCCTAGTGTTAAAGCAGCACTAATTTCGTCTTCGCGTTTTCCCACCCCTGAAAATACAACTTTTTTTGCGTCACCACCTGCGGTTAAAACACGTTGTAATTCTCCAATTGACACAATATCGAATCCCGAACCCAATCGCGCCAACACATTCAAAACGCCTAAATTTGAGTTGGCTTTGACGGCATAACAAATTAAATGTGCTTGTGTGCCGAAAGCATGATTGAACGCGTGCCAATGCCGTTCCAATGTAGCGCGTGAATAGATATAACAAGGGCTGCCGTGTTTTTCGATAATAGTTTTAACAGCTACATTTTCGGCAAAAAGTTGATTATCGCGGTAAGTAAAATGATTCATAAATCCTAAATTCATAAGGTAATAATTGCGGCAATTATAACACGCACAAAAAAACCGCCCTTTGAGTTTCCTCAAAAGAACGGTTTTTTTATCTAACTTTTTAACGATGTTTTAAATGTTCAATTTTTTGACCTGCTTGCTCAAAATTTTGTGCAGTGAGATTAAATTTTTGCGCGACACTACCAAATGATTTTGCTGCAATTTCAAATTGTTTATAGTCGTTCAAACGTAAATTTAAGCCTGACACACTTTTTTCTTCTGTGAGCATCAAATCATCGTCAATTGTTGAACTAACTTTGCCATCATTTTCTAAGTTTTTGCGCCATTGCAAAAATGATTCACGAGTAAAAACATATTTATCTAATGCTGCTTCGTTGATAAATTTTAACGAACCCTCTGCGTTTGCTCTCGCATTTAGAGCTGACATAACTTGAACGGGCGCACTGATGTAATAAGTAATAGCACTCGCATAACTAGCGGGATTAGTCGCCGCATCGAATGCAGTTGCGGGCATACCACGAACCGTATTAGGTCCGACAAATGGTAATACTAAATATGAACCTTGCGGCACGCCCCAAACAGCAAGCGTTTGATCAAAATCTTCTTCGCCTTGCTCAAGTCCAATGTGTTTTGCTACGTCGATAAAACCACCTAAACCAGCGGTTGAATTTAAAGTGAAACGTCCTAAATCAGCAGCACTTTGCGAAAATTTTGCTTGTAATACGTCATTCAAAACAATGTTAACGCCTTTCAAATTATTGAAAAAATTGAACACGCCTGTTTGCACTAATTGTGGCGTGATGAACTTATAACTATTTGCTAAAGGTGACGCAACGTAAGTGTCTACGCTGTCATTGAAATCATACATTTTACGATTAAAACTTTCGTAAGGATCATGTGATTTTGCCTGTGCGTTAGCGACAAATAAAATACTACAAATCAAAGTTGCCAAAGTTTTTTTAGTCATTTTTACGTCCCTCATTGTTTCGCGTAGTTATCAATTTTTTCGTTAATTTTTGCAATTAGCGTATCGAACCCTTCGCGCTGCAAAATAGCCGTATATTCTGATCGTTTCAATGCCAAATCACTCACACCATTTGCAATAATGTTAATAATTCGCCAGCTTGAGCCTTTTTCTTTCAGCATATAATCAAACTTAACAGGCTTGTCGTCGGGTAAATCCAAATGTGAATGAATGACCACGCCACCCATTTTTGTTTCTTCTTCTGAATCAATGGTAAAAGTTTCGCCACCAAATTCTTTGAAATTGTGTGCGTAAGACGCGATGCTTAATTTACTGAATACATCAGTCAATTTTTTTTGCTGTTCGTCGTTCAATTTCTCCCATTCTTTACCCACCACAATTCGCGCAATTTTAGGTAAATCATGGCTGTTTATAACGGCGGGTTCGAGTTTGTCGTAACGTCCCGAATAACCCAATTTTTTACCGTCTTTCATAACAGTAATTAAATCAGTTTGAAATTTATCAATAATTTGTCGTGCTGACGTGCTTTCTTCTTGCGCGAAAACCGATGTTGCTAACAAACTATTCAATATAAAGGCGGCGACAGCTAATTTTGTTAATCGCATCACGTTCTCCGCGAAATTATTTTGTGTGTTCGACATTGATTGGAATACCTGCCAACGTTGAAGCAGGTGTTGTAACTGGTGCTGCGGTGTTAACCATTTCACCTTCGGTTTTAATGCCTAAAAGTGAAGTCATCAAACCTTTGATAGGGTGTTTCAACATATCTTCAACCGCCGTCGCTTCGTAACCACAATGCGCCATACAGCTTGCACATTTTGGATTATTCACGCTGCCATAATTATCCCAAGGGGTGGTGTCGAGTAATTCTTGAAATGTTGCGGCATAACCTTCATCAGCCAATAAATAACAAGGTTTTTGCCAACCAAAAACGTTGCGCGTTGGATTTCCCCACGGCGTGCAATTGTAATCTTGATTGCCCGCTAAAAAGTCTAAATACAACGAAGAATGATTTAATTTCCATTTACGACTTTTGCCAATTCTGAAAATGCCACGAAATAATTCTTTAACATCGTTGCCTTTGATGAAAACGTCTTGTTTCGGTGCGTGTTCGTAGCTAAACCCTGGTGCAATCGTAATGCCTTCAACGCCTAATTCGGTGGCGTAATCTAAGAATTCAGCAACTTCGGGGGCAGTTTCACCTTGAAAAAGTGTGCAATTGATATTGACACGAAAACCTTTATCTAACGCTAATTTAATCGCTTCTACAGCACGATCGAAAACACCTTCTTGGCAAACTGACGCATCGTGACGTTCTTTCATTCCATCCAAATGAATCGAGAAAGTTAAATAAGGGGACGGTTTATAATCATCAATCCGTTTTTTTAAAAGCAACGCGTTGGTACATAAATAAACGAACTTTTTACGCGCAATTAAACCTTCGACAATGCGTGGCATATCTTTGTGAATTAACGGTTCACCACCTGGAATTGAAACCATTGGCGCACCGCATTCATCAACGGCTTGCATACATTCTTCAAACGTCAAACGTTTGTCTAAAATGTCATCAGGATAATCGATTTTTCCACACCCAGCGCATTCCAAATTGCATTTGAATAACGGTTCTAACATCAACACGAGCGGATATTTTTTTACGCCGTTGAGTTTTTGTTTAATTAAATAGCTGCCAACTGCCAACTGCTGACGTAAAGGAACGCCCATAATTGCTCTCCAAAAATGATAAATGATGTTGCTGTCGTAATTTAACAACAAGCAATCTAACTTAAAAATCAGCGCGTTATAAAAAATAGTTTGCTTTCATACGCTTACCTGCAATCTTGCTAGAATACCCTTTTTTTAAGCCGTACTCCAGCGTTTGCCAAATTTTATCGTGTACTCACTTAATTTAAACGAATAACCTGCTGTTTTTACAGTAAATCAATTTTTTAGATTTACTATTTTTACGATTCACAACAAAACAACATCATTTTGCAAATCCCCCACAAACAGTCTATGATTACGCACATAAAACTTTTTTTTAAAACCATAAACCCTCGATTTCACACACCAAAATGACGAACGAAACTCAAGCCGTTTTAGATAATTCAAAATCGTTATACGACTTGTCCGATGACCAATTTCAAGCCGTTTTGCTTGAGGGTGTTTCTCGTACTTTCGCATTAACGATTCCACAACTTCCAAAAGCCTTATTTCCTGCCGTTGCAAATGCGTATTTGCTATGCCGCATTGTTGACACGATTGAAGACGAAGTTTCGCTGTCGCCACGTCAAAAATTGCATTTTTGCGACGAATTTATCAACGTCGTAAAAACTGGCGAGCAATCTGAAATTTTCGCGTTAGAACTTGCACCACTGTTGTCAGACCAAACCATTCCTGCTGAACATCAATTGATTCATGTTATTCCGCGAGTCATTCAAATCACGCACAGTTTTGATCCCGTGCAAGTTAAAGCCCTTTCCGAATGCGTCGAAACAATGGCGAAAGGAATGCCAATTTTTCAAGCACAAAATTTGCATGATGGTTTGGAAACGCTCGCGGACATGGACAGATATTGTTATTACGTTGCGGGTTGTGTCGGTGAAATGTTGGCGAAATTGTTTTGTCACTATTCGCCCGAAATCGCAAAACATGAAACAGAGCTTTTGAAATTATCGGTTTCATTTGGGCAAGGTTTGCAAATGACAAACATTTTGAAAGATATTTGGGACGACGCAGAACGCGGGGTTTGTTGGTTGCCACAAGATATTTTCACTGAAACGGGTTTTGATTTGAAAAATTTAACGCCCGACACAAAAGATGCTGAATTTGGTAAAGGTTTGGAACATTTAATCAGCATCGCACACGGACATTTACACAATGCGTTGCGTTATACATTATTGATTCCAAACGATGAAACAGGAATTCGGAAATTTTGTTTGTGGGCGTTAGGCATGGCAGTTTTGACGTTGCGAAAAATCAAAAGTAATTTGAAATTCAATCGTTCGGAACAAGCCAAAATTACCCGCAACAGCGTGAAAGCCACGATTATCAGCACGAATTTAAGCGTTCGTAGTGACTTTTTATTAACTCAACTTTTTAACTTTGCCAGTCGCGGACTTGTTTCACCCGATTGGACTTATCAAAACAAACTGTGATTTCAAGGACGACTGTCATGTTTAAAGAATCTCAAGACCACGCTTCACATTCGCCCGCGAGTTCGGCAACGCCCATCCATTCAAAAGCCTACAATTTAGACAACGCCATTCAAAAGGCGCAAGACAAATTATTAAGTTTGCAGCACGCGGACGGTTATTGGGTGTTTGAATTGGAAGCCGACTGCACGATGCCTGCTGAATACATCATGATGATGCACTTTGTCGGCGATGTTGATGAGCCATTGCAGGCAAAACTCGCGGTATATCTGCGTTCGCGCCAATCCAAAGATGGTAGTTATCCTTTATTCACGGGCGGCAAAGGTGATTTGAGTTGCAGCGTTAAAACGTATTACGCGCTAAAAATGTCGGGCGATTCGATTGACGCGCCACACATGACGAAATTGCGCGAATGGATTTTGCAACAAGGCGGCGCGGCGAAAGCGAATGTTTTTACCCGCATCGCGTTGGCGACGTTTGAACAATTGCCCTGGCGTGGCGTGCCGTATATTCCCGTTGAAATTATGTTGTTTCCAAAATGGTTTCCGTTTCATTTAGACAAAGTGTCGTATTGGTCGCGCACGGTGATGATTCCGTTATTTATTATTTGCACGTTGAAAGCAAAGGCAAAAAATCCAAATAACGTCAGTATTCTTGAATTATTCGTGACGCATCCCGACGAAGAACAGCATTATTTTCCTGAACGCACGATGCTCAATAAATTCTTTTTGGGGCTGGATAAATTGGGGCGACTTTCTCGCCCGTTGATTCCAAAAAATGCACACAAATTGGCGATTGAAAAAGCGAAAAATTGGATTATCGAACGTTTGAACGGTGAAGATGGTTTAGGTGCGATTATGCCTGCGATGGTTGGCGCGTATGAATCGTTGTTGTTATTGGGTTATGACAAAAATGATGAATTAGTTTTGACCGCTCGAAAAGCGATTGATAAATTGCTCGTCATCAATGAAAAAGAGGCTTATTGCCAACCTTGTTTATCACCTGTTTGGGATACAGGTTTGACAGCGTTAGCGTTTGAAGAAATTCAAAAAACAGGCATTCAATTTGAAATTGGCAGCAGTTTAAATCGCTCTTATGATTGGTTGAAATCAAAACAATTAACGGATGAAGCAGGTGATTGGCGCGTTTCACGTCCCAATGTCAAAGGTGGTGGCGGTTGGGCATTTCAATTTAACAATCCGCATTATCCTGACGTTGACGACACAGCGGTTGTCGCATTTGCTATGGCAGAATCTGAAAATGCAAAACTGCATGATGATTCAATTCATGCCGCAACGCATTGGATTATGGAAATGCAATCCAAAAATGGCGGTTATGGCGCATTCGATGTCGATAACACCTACTACTATTTAAACGAAATTCCATTTGCTGATCACGGTGCATTGCTTGATCCTCCAACGTCTGACGTAAGCGCACGTTGTGCAATGCTCATGGCGAAAGTCGCTAAAAATCATCCCGAATACGCCGAACCCTTAAAACGCACGATTGCTTATTTGCGTACAGAACAAGAAGCCGATGGTTCATTTTTTGGACGTTGGGGAACGAATTATATTTACGGCACTTGGTCGGTTTTACTGGCATTAGAACAAACAGATTTGCCAAAAACTGACCCAATGTTCACCAAAGCCGTTGCGTTTTTGAAAAGCGTACAACGTGCAGATGGCGGTTGGGGAGAAGATAATTTTAGTTATCACGACACAAGTTTTAGCGGCAAATATCACTTCAGCACTTCTTTTCAAACTGCTTGGGCAGTTTTGGCACTTTGCGCGGCAGGTGAAGGTAAAAGTTCAGAAGTTAAAGCGGGAATCGATTTCATTTTACGCACGCAACAAGCTGATGGCGTTTGGAATGATAAATGTTTCACCGCGCCAGGGTTTCCCAAAGTGTTCTATTTGAAATATCATGGTTATGATAAATTTTTCCCCTTGTGGGCATTGGCTCGCTATCGTAACGAATTGGATAAAAAGTGATTACTGGAATTATCGTTGCCCTTTCTGAAGAACTCAGCACTCTAAAAACTGTCCCGAACGCGCTGTGGGAACGCAGTATGATTCGTGGAAAATTCATTTTTTTAACCGATGACATTATTTTGGTGTATTCAGGTGCAGGTGCCGAGAATGCGCGGAAATCCGCAGAATTAGCAGTTGCAAAAGGCGCGACAAAATTGATGAGTTGGGGTTGTGCGGCGGCGTTAAGTCCTGATTTAAAAATGGGCGATTTGGTTTTAGCTGATAGTTTAATGAGTGCCGATGAATTTGAAATGCCAGTCAATGCAACGTGGCATCAACACACAAAAAACATTTTGGATTCAGAAGTTGTCGCGTACAAAGGGGCGTTGATTGCCAGCAAAGAAATCATTTCAACCGCGCAAGCTAAACAAGCACTTTTTGAAAAAACAGGCGCGATTGCACTCGATATGGAAAGCGTTGCAATTGCTCAAGTTGCTCAACATTACGCACTGCCATTTTTAGCTATTAGAACCGTTGCTGATCCCTCTACAATGGACTTGCCTAATGCCGTTTTAAAAGCCTTGAACGAAAACGGCGAGATTGAAATCACAAAAATCATTGGGTCACTCGTATTTAATCCTAAAGAGATTCCGCATTTGATTCAACTTGGACAGTATTTCCAACTTGCAAAACGGACTCTTTCAAGAGTAGCCAAACAATTACCTGACATCATTGCATTTAAATCGACCTCTGTTTAAAGCAAACTCAAGCTACGATTTTCGATAGCTGCAACTACATGATATAATTACATCTTTTAAAATTAACCAATAAATAAAATTGTGTCTACTCCTACAGATGATATTCTCAAACAAGCCTTGAATGAGCTTGCAACAACTCCTGATTTAACTAGCCTTGACGCGATTCGCGTAAATTATTTAGGTAAAAAAGGAATTTTTACCGCTCAAATGAAAGAACTTGGCTCATTACCGCATGAAGAACGTAAAACGGCTGGGCAAGTTATCAATCAAGCCAAAGATGCGTTTCAAGAAAAACTCGACGCAAAAAAAATCGAACTTGAACAAGCCGCTTTAGCTGCACGTTTAGCCAGTGAACGCATCGACGTGTCGCTTGCAGGTCGTGGGCAAAAAGTCGGTGGTTTGCATCCAGTTACAACGACTTTGCGCCGCATCAACAAAATTTTTGCAAGCGTCGGTTTTCAAGTCGTCGAAGGCCCTGAAATTGAAGATGATTACCACAATTTTGAAGCCTTAAACATTCCCGCACATCATCCCGCACGCGCGATGCACGATACGTTTTATTTTGACGCGCACCGTGTTTTACGCACGCACACGTCACCAGTGCAAATTCGCGTGATGGAATCTGAAACACCACCGTTAAAAGTGATTGCACCAGGTCGCGTTTATCGTTGCGATTCTGACATTACGCACACACCAATGTTTCATCAAGTCGAAGGATTTTTGGTTGATACCGACGTAAGTTTTGCGGATTTGAAAGGCGTTGTGTATGAATTTTTACGCGCGTTTTTTGAAAAAGATATTCAAGTTCGTTTCCGTCCATCTTATTTTCCGTTCACCGAACCGTCTGCCGAAGTCGATATTGAATGCGTCATGTGTGGCGGCGAAGGTTGTAGAGTTTGCTCGCACACGGGCTGGCTCGAAGTCATGGGTTGCGGCATGATTCATCCCGAAGTTTTCAAAGCCGTCAAAATCGACAGCGAAAAATACAGCGGTTTTGCTTTCGGCATGGGCGTGGAACGTTTAGCCATGTTGCGTTATGGCATTAACGATTTGCGCTTATTTTTCGAAAACGATTTGAAATTCTTACAACAATTTAACTAAGGCAGGGACGTTTATGAAAATTAGTGAAACATGGCTTAGAACTTACGTTAATCCAGCAATTAGCACGGAAGAACTCGTTGCACAAATCACGATGGCAGGCTTGGAAGTTGATGCAGTTGAACCTGTGGCGGCGCAATTTAGTGGTGTAGTTGTTGGCGTAGTCGTTGAAATGGAAAAACATCCCGACGCAGACAAATTGAACGTTTGTAAAGTCAATGTCGGCGAAGCTGAACTTTTACAAATCGTGTGTGGCGCAGTAAATGTGCGTGTTGGTTTGAAAATTCCTGCGGCATTATGTGGCGCGGTATTGCCTGGTGATTTCAAAATCAAACAGTCAAAATTGCGCGGTGTTGAATCGTTCGGAATGCTTTGCTCGGCAAAAGAATTAGGCTTAGTCGCAGAAGCAGAAGGTTTAATGGAATTGCCTGCTGATGCACCTGTTGGTACAGATATTCGTGAGTATTTACAACTCGACGACAACAGCATTGAAGTCGATTTAACGCCAAATCGCGCCGATTGTTTAAGCGTTGAAGGTGTGGCGCGTGAAGTTGCGGTTTTAAACCAAATTCAATTGAACATTCCAGCCGTTGAACCCGTTGCAGTCACAATCTCTGAAAAATTAACCGTTACTGTTGAAGCAACAGCGGCGTGTCCACACTATTTAGGTCGTGTGATTTCGGGCGTAAATAACAAAGCTGAAACACCACTTTGGATGCAAGAACGTTTACGCCGTTCGGGTTTGCGTTCACTCAGTCCGTTGGTCGATGTGACAAATTATGTGTTGCTTGAACTCGGTCAGCCGTTGCACGTTTTCGATTCGGCGAAATTAGCGGGTGGAATTACTGTTCGCTATGCAGTTAATGGTGAAATGTTAGAATTATTAAATAATCAAACGATTATGTTTGATGAAAAATGTTTAGTAATTTCCGACGACAAAAGCGCGTTAGCGTTTGCGGGTGTCATGGGCGGCAGTTATTCGGCTGTTCATGAAGAAACAACGAAAGTCTTTTTAGAATGTGCTTTTTTCACACCGCTTGCGATTGCTGGCAAAGCCCGCCATTTTGGTTTACACACCGATTCATCACACCGTTTTGAACGCGGTGTAGATTTTGAATTGCAAAACCGCGCCATTGAACGTGCATCACAATTGATTTTAGAAATTTGTGGCGGTCAAGCAGGTGAAATTACTGAAGTTACAACAACGTCTGAATTGCCAAAACGTGACCCAATTTCGTTGCGCCAAGAAAAACTCAACAAAATTTTGGGCGTGGTGTTTGAAAATGAAGCCGTTTCGGGCATTTTAGAACGTTTAGGAATGCAAGTTGCCGCGCAAGCTGACGACTGGAAAATTACGCCACCGAGTTTCCGTTTTGACATTGCGATTGAAGCGGATTTGATTGAAGAAATCGCTCGCATTTATGGCTACAACAATTTGCCGAACAATCAAATTTTAGTGCGTTCAGCGTTAAATCAAGCGACCGAAAACGTTTTAGATTTAGAGCGTGTGAAAGATTTGCTGGTTGATTTGGGTTATCAAGAAGCGATTACTTACAGTTTCGTTGATGAAGCTATGCAAACGGCGATTGCGCCAAGTGCAGAATTTATAAAATTACAAAATCCGATTTCTGCTGAACTCGCTGTGATGCGAACCACATTATGGGGCGGGTTATTAACCGCCGCGTTGCACAACACAAATCGCCAACAAACGCGCGTCCGTTTATTTGAATCAGGTTTACGTTTCGTGCAAAAAGACGGTGAAATGTTGCAAGAAAAAATGCTCGCAGGTTTAGCGTTAGGCAATGTTGCCGCTGAACAATGGGGAGAAAAAGAACGCGCTGTTGATTTCTATGACGTGAAAGCTGACGTAGAAGCGATGTTTGAATTAACTGGCTGCAATGTGCAATTCGTCGCGGATTCAAACGAAACTTTGCATCCAGGTCAAAGTGCGAAAGTTTTAAATTCAAACGATGAAATTGTTGGTTGGCTTGGAATGTTGCATCCCTTGTTAGAAAAGGAATTAGGTTTTGAAACGCCCGTTTTTTTGTTTGAACTGGCTCAAGACTTGCTGTTACAAAAACGCCACGCTAGTTTCAAATCCCTATCAAAGTTTCCTTCCGTTCGCCGAGATTTAGCCTTGCTCGTGAAAGAAGATGTGAATGTTGGCGAAATAATTGCCGCCATTCAATCTTGTAACGAACCACTTTTGCAAGATGCAGTAATTTTTGACGTGTATCGCGGCAAAGGTGTTGAAGATAGTTTTAAAAGTGTGGCATTAAGTTTAGTGCTGCAAAATCAAGCACAAACGCTGACTGATATTGAAATTGATGCTATAGTTAGCGCGTTCCTAAAAACTTTAGCCTCGAAAACAGGCGCGAAATTGAGAGATTAAAATATGGCATTAACAAAAGCAGATTTCGCAGAAAATTTATTTAACGAATTAGGTTTAAATAAGCGTGAAGCCAAAGATATGGTGGATCTTTTTTTTGAAGAAATTAAACGTTCATTGGATCACGGCGAACAAGTCAAATTATCGGGTTTTGGTAAATTTGAATTGCGTGATAAAACAGGTCGTCCTGGACGCAATCCAAAAACAGGTAAAGAAATTCCGATTACGGCACGCCGTGTAGTGACTTTTAGATCGGGTCAAAAACTTAAAGCACGAGTAGAAGCGTATGCTGGATCCGAGTACTAACAACGAATTGCCGACTATTCCGGCAAAGTGCTATTTTAGCATTGGTGAGGTTAGCGAATTGTGTGGGGTAAAACCGCACGTTTTGCGTTATTGGGAGCAGGAGTTTACCGAAATTAACCCAGTCAAACGTCGTGGCAATCGGCGTTATTATCAACGTCATGACGTGTTAATTATTCGGCAAATTCGGGCATTGCTTTATGAACAAGGCTATACAATTGGTGGTGCAAAAGCCCATTTATCGAGTGCTGATTCAAAGAATGATTCGACCATCACCAAACAACTGATTCACCAAATGATTGGTGAATTGGAAGGTATTTTAGAATTACTGCGTTAAATCAAAATTCATAAAAATAACAGCGATAACATTGTTTCAAACGGTGTTATCGCGTTTTTGTTTTAAGCCACCCACAAAAAATTATGACCTCACGAATCGCAACTATTGAGCGTAACACGCTCGAAACTCAAATCACCATTACCATCAATTTGGACGGCACAGGCAAAACCAATTTCCAAACGGGCGTACCATTTTTAAATCACATGCTGGATCAAATCGCCCGCCACGGCATGATTGATATGACGATTCACGCCAAAGGGGATTTGGATATTGACGCGCATCATACCGTTGAAGATGTTGGCATCACGCTCGGACAAGCATTTGCCAACGCATTGGGCGATAAAAAAGGAATTTCGCGTTACGGTCATGCTTACGTTCCGCTTGATGAATCGTTGTCGCGGGTGGTCATTGATTTTTCAGGTCGTCCGAGTTTGTATTATGAGGTGACATTTAATCGCGCATTTATCGGTGATTTTGATGTCGATTTGTTGCGCGAATTCTTTCAAGGTTTTGTAAATCATGCGGGTGTGACGCTACACATTGATAATTTGAAAGGCGGTAACGCGCATCATATCGCTGAAACGGTGTTCAAAGCCTTCGGTCGTGCAGTACGAAATGCGATAACGTTGGACGAAAGAATGAGTGGCATTATGCCGTCAACAAAAGGGGTTTTGTGATGTCTACGGTTGCAGTGATTGATTACGGTATGGGCAATTTACACTCGATTTCAAAAGCCTTGCAACACGTTTCGTCTGATACAAATGTTGTGGTGACTTCGGATGCCGAAACGATTTTAAACGCTGACCGCGTCGTTTTTCCAGGTGTTGGTGCAATGCGTGATTGCATGAAAGCGTTGCAGGATTTGAATTTAGTCGATGTGATTAAACAAGCCGCTGAAACTAAGCCATTTTTAGGAATTTGTTTAGGAATGCAGGCGTTATTAAACGATAGCCAAGAAAACGGACACACCGATTGTTTAGGAATTTTGGACGGTCATGTTTTGAAATTTGCCGAACCGTTACATGACGAAAATGGCGAGATTTTGAAAGTCCCGCACATGGGCTGGAATCAAGTAAAACAAAATTATCATCCGCTTTGGCAAAACATTCCTGACGAAAGTCGATTTTATTTTGTTCACAGTTATTACGCTGCACCACAAAATTCTGAAATTGTCGCAGGAACAAGTGATTATCCGAATGCGTTTGCCTGTGCGTTGATGAAAAACAACGTGTTTGCGGTGCAGTTCCATCCTGAAAAAAGCCAAACTGTTGGTTTGCAATTATTAACGAATTTTTTGAATTGGGATGGGCAGGTTTAACAATGTCAAAAATGAGCGAATATGAATTGTGGCGAAATAGCTCAATTATTAACTAAATTGCAAATCAAAACTCTTAACGAATTTACAAGGAATAAAAATGGCTACCGTTATGGCATATAAATCTGAAGTACCGAAATCTGTTATCAGCACAAAACAAACTGACGGCAACGATTCCATCTCAGGCACAGATGGCAATGACACGCTAGACGGCAGTTTAGGTAAAGATACATTAACAGGTGGAAAGGGGAATGACCTTTATATTGTTGATAACACAGGTGATAAAATTGTCGAAGTGTCATTTTCTGGCATTGATACAGTGTTAAGCAAAATCAGCTACACATTGGGCAATAGTTTAGACAATTTAGGCTTGCTTGGTTCAGCTAATATCAACGCGATTGGAAATGAATCAAATAATGCGCTTTCAGGCAATGATGGCAATAACGTACTTAACGGTATGCTCGGCAACGATGCGTTAAGTGGTGGCAAAGGTAGTGATAAACTCACGGGCGGCAAAGGTGCAGATACGTTTGTGTTGACCAGCCCCGACGATTCAGGCATTACCGCCAAAACTCGTGACACCATCACTGACTTTAAAACCAGTGAAGGCGATAAAATTGATTTGTCTGGCATTGATTCTGATGCGTTAAAAACGGGCGACCAAGCATTCTCTAAAGTAGATATTGGTGCAAAATTCTCAGGTAAATTCACGATGACGGGTCAATTGTTTTTTGAAACATCAACACACATTCTTTATGGCAACATTGATTCAAAATCAGGGGCTGATTTTTCGATTCAACTAAACGGTGTGAGCAATTTAATTACCACTGATTTCATATTGTAAAAAAGGAAAACGTTAAATGGTAAGTTTCGCCGACACATTTGAACAACAACAATTAAAAGATTTTGCTGAAAAAGCGTATCTCGATTATTCGATGTATGTGATTTTGGATCGTGCTTTGCCACACATTGCCGACGGTTTAAAACCTGTTCAACGCCGCATTATTTATGCAATGTCAGAACTCGGTTTAAACGCGATGGCAAAATATAAAAAATCGGCTCGAACCGTTGGTGACGTATTAGGTAAATATCATCCTCACGGTGATTCTGCTTGTTACGAAGCAATGGTGTTAATGGCGCAACCGTTTTCGTATCGTTATACGCTGGTCGATGGACAAGGCAATTGGGGTTCACCTGATGACCCAAAGTCGTTTGCCGCCATGCGTTACACTGAATCGAAATTAACACCGTATGCCAATACGCTTTTAAACGAATTAGAGCAAGGCACAGTTGAATGGACAGACAACTTCGATGCGTCGCTCAAAGAACCCGAACGATTACCCGCGCGGCTGCCGAACATTTTACTCAACGGCACAACAGGCATTGCAGTTGGTATGGCAACCGATATTCCACCCCATAATTTGCGCGAAATTGTCGGTGCTTGCATACAATTATTGGATTCGCCTGAAACTGATTTAGACACGTTATTAACATTTGTTTCTGCACCTGATTATCCAACCGAAGCTGAAATTATTTCTAGCAAAGAAGATTTGCAAAAAATTTATCGCACGGGTGGTGGTTCAGTCAAAATGCGGGCAACTTACGAATTAGAAGATGGCGTAATTATCATTACTGCCCTGCCCCATCAAGTGTCAGGCTCAAAATTGATGGAGCAAATCGCCGCGCAAATGCTCGCTAAAAAACTGCCAATGCTCGAAGATTTGCGTGATGAATCTGACCATGAAAATCCATGTCGATTGCTGATTATTCCAAAAGCAAAACGCATTAACGCGGAAGAAATCATGTCGCATTTGTTCGCCACGACTGATTTAGAAAAAAGTTATCGCGTTAATATGAACATGATTGGCTTAGACGGTCGTCCGCAAGTCAAAAATTTGCACGATATTTTGAGCGAATGGCTTACGTTCAGAATCGAAACCGTACGTCGTCGCTTACAACACCGTTTGAATAAAGTATTAGCACGATTACATATTTTGGAAGGTTTGCTAATTGCGTATTTGAGTATCGACGAAGTGATTGCCATTATTCGCACCGAAGATGAACCGAAAAAAGAGTTGATTGCGCGTTTTGGTTTAAGTGAAATTCAAGCCGAAGCGATTTTAGAATTGAAATTACGTCAATTGATTAAGCTCGAAGAAATTAAAATTCGAGGTGAACAAGATTCGCTTTCAAAAGAACGTGAAAAACTTGAACAAACGTTAGGTTCTGAAACGCTTTTGAAAAAACAAGTCAAAAAAGAATTACAACAAGATGCCAATGTTTACGGTGACGAACGCCGCTCACCGATTGTTTCACGTCAAGCCGCACAAGCTTTGAATGAAACAGCATTGATTTCCAATGAACCACTCACCGTAATTTTGTCGCAAAAAGGTTGGATTCGCGCTGCTAAAGGTCACGACATTGATGTGGAAAGTTTGAATTATCGCGCGGGCGATAATTTCCAAACCGCTGTGAAAACTCGTTCAACACAATCGGTTTATTTGTTTGATTCAACGGGGCGTGTTTATAATTCGACGACGCATGATTTACCGTCTGCACGAACACAAGGCGAACCATTAACAGGGCGTTTTAATCCGCCAGAAGGCGCAACTTTTACGCATTTAATCGCAGGAAATTCAGACGATTTTGTATTGCTTGTGAATTCGTGGGGTTATGGTTTTAAAACGCCATTAAGCGAATTAGCGAGTAAAAATAAAGCGGGAAAAAGTTTAGTAACATTAGCGAATAATGAAAAATTGTTGTCGCCATTGTTAACCGCCGATGAATCAAATTTGTTGGCGGTAGTGACGAATCAAGGACGTTTGTTGATTTTTCCACTAAATGAAATTCCAACCTTACCCAAAGGTAAAGGCAATAAACTTATTCAAATTCCGAACAACGATTTACAAAGCAATTTTGACTTTATTGTCGCCTTTACGATTTTAAAACCCGAAACGGCATTAACCGTAATTTCGGGTAAGCGCACGTTGACCTTAAAACCAAGCGATTTACAAATTTATACAGGAACTCGTGCCAAACGTGGAACGCTTTTACCACGCGGTTTCCAGCGCGTAGATGGATTGGAATGTGATGTTTAAAGTTAGCCTTTCATTTTGTTTGGTTCTGTTTTTAAACGGAATTTGTGGCGCGACGACACACGCGCCAGAAACAAATTTTCTACCTAATTACGAAATGGCTCAGAGCATCGGCACTTATACGAATGGTTGTATAAGTGGCGCAGTCGCGTTACCGATTGAAGGCGTAGGCTATCAAGTCATGCGCTTGTCGCGCCAGCGTGTTTATGGGCATCCAAATCTTATCGAGTTTATTCAAAATCTTGGACAAACTGTAGCAGATCAACACGCTAGTAATTTATTGATTGGTGATTTGGGACAACACCACGGTGGACGAACGCCGAGCGGACATCGTAGTCATCAAAATGGGTTAGATGTGGATATTTGGTTTTTATTATCGACAGGGAGTACGTTGAGCGACCACGAACGTGAAACGTTAAGCGCAACTTCGATGTTAGCGAGTGCAGATAAAATTGCGTTAAAAGAATGGACTTCGGCACACGAGCAAATTTTGCTTTCCGCTGCACAATCTCCTAATGTGGAACGAATTTTTGTCAATCCGATTATCAAACGTGAATTGTGTCAACACACACCAACCAGTCATCGAGCGGCTTTACATAAAATTCGCCCGTGGTGGAAACATGATGACCATTTTCATGTGCGTTTAAGTTGCCCAAAAGACAGTTTAAATTGCGAACATCAAGAACCCTTACCACAAGGCGATGGTTGTGGTGATGATTTGGCTTGGTGGTTTTCATTTGAAGCCACGCACCCTGTCAAGGGCAAAGAAACTGTGGAAGCTGAACCACCTGCCATTCCAGAATTGTGTCGAAAAATACTAAAGAACGGAATGTAAATACTGCTTCGATAATTCCCCAGCTTGTTCAGTAACCAATTTTGGAACTAAATACCCCGACAACTGATTTTGAACCGCTGTTAATAATGCCAACGCTTTCGTTTTTGACACCTGAAAATGTCCCGTGCCGTTGGCTTTATCCAAAAAATGTAAATAATACGGCAACACGCCGACCTCAAATAATCGCTCACTCAAACTACACAACGTTTCAACATCATCGTTCACACCCTGTAATAAAACCGATTGATTCAACAACGTCACGCCAGCTGATGTCAAACGCTGACACGCTTTGGCTACGTCTTCATCAATTTCATTTGTATGATTGCAATGCAGCACAACAATGATTTTTTTTGGGCTATTTTTTAAAATCTCTAACAATTCATCTGTAACACGAACGGGTAAAACAATCGGTAAACGCGTGTGAATCCGAATTCGTTTTAACGTCAAAATCTGCGCCAGTGCTTCAAACAATCGCGCCAAACGAGCATCATTCAAAATCAATGGATCGCCGCCACTCAAAATGACTTCTTGAATGCTTGTGTCATTTTGAATCGTTTGAATGACTTCACTTTCTTGCTGTTTACTGAGTTGTAAATCCGCATAAGGAAAATTGCGCCGAAAACAATAACGACAATGAATTGCACACGCTCCCGTGTTAATCAACAACACCCGCCCATGATATTTATGCAATACGCCCGTTTGTTTTACCGCATTCAAATCACCTACAGGATCATCACTAAAGCCCGCGTAACTTTTTAACTCATCGTTAATCGGCAAAATTTGGCGTAATAACGGATCAAGCGGATTACTTTTTTCAATGCGCGATGCAAACGCTAATGGCACGCGCAATGGAAATTGCTTTACCGCATCAAGCGAAAGAGTTAAGTCATTCGGCGAAAGCTGCAAATAATCACACAAGGTTTGAAAGTCAGTAAACGCACTTGCCAATTGAGTTTGCCAATTTTCCGAATGCACATTCACTCCTGAACTAAAATCCAAGGTTTTACAACCACTGCCCAAAGTTCTGCATCTGTTTCAAACCAGCGCAACGCTTGGTCGTCCGCAACTAACGCTAATTGTTTATTTTCTAACCAGTTTTGAATGGTCGTTTTATTATCTAATGAAAATTGATAACCCACCTCGACTAAATCTAAATCACTAGAAATCCAAACCGCTTCACCTTTGGCAAAAAAGCGTTGTAATTCTTTCCAATGAATTTTCGCAGTTTCTAAATTTACTTTTTCTTTTTCAAATTCATTCATAACACGCCGCCAACGTTTCTTTCATTTTTTCTAAGCCCAATTTACGAGTGAGCTTGATGTTATTTTCGGGAATCATTTCAGGATTTGGATAATTGGCTATCGCATAATCTATGCTACTTTCGCGCAATAAATGAAGCATCGGATACGGTGAACGATTTGTGTAATTTGCCGCATCATTTTCATCCGCACCTTCAAAACAATACTGCGGATGAAAACTCGCAAATTGATAAATGCCTTCGTAGTCTTGCGCTTCCAACAAGGCTTGCGCGACTTCGATAAAATCCAAGTATTTATCAAAATCAGCCAGCGCATTTGCATAAATCACCAACGTAGTTTCGATATTTTCGTCTTCGTCTAAACGTTCACATTCAGCGACCAAATTTTCTAAGCACGTTTCGATGTCTGTCGAGGTTTCAACTGCAAAATGGATGCTACCATTATCAAAAACACGTTTTGCAAAGGGGCAAATGTTGTGAGCAATGACAACGGTGTCGAGCCATTTTTTAGTTTCTAAAATAGGCTTCATAACAAACGCTCGCCTCGCGCTAATTTCGGTAATGCGCCTTCTAAACCCATCGCGCCACGCATCACTTTATTTTTTAAAGGTAAAACCCGCTCGGCTAATCCCAAACCCAAATTGCGTAAAAATTTTAGCGGCAAAATGTCATTGCTAAAGGCTTGATAAAACACATCCATCACCGTCATCATTTTTAAATTTTCGGTGCGGCGCATTTTTTCGTAACGCTTCAAAACGCTCACATCTGAAATACTACGACCTTGTTGCACGGCTTCTAAAATGACTTCTGCCAATGCCGCCGCATCAAGTAATCCGATATTTACGCCCTGCCCTGCTAATGGATTGATTGTATGAGCCGCATCGCCCACCAACGCCACGCCATGTTTCACATAATTTTGGGCATGACGGCGTGTTAAAGGAAAACTTGTAACGGCAATTACGCGCACGACTTCGCCCAATTCTTTGGGAAAAGTTGCCGTCAATTCTTGTTTTAAATCTTCTAACGGCAAGGCTTGTAAACGTTTTACTTCATCGGGCGAGTTGTACCAAACAATAGAACCAAAATTTCCTGTTAAAGGCAAAAATGCTTGCGGACCGCTGGCGACAAAACGCTGCCAAGTAATATCTTGTTGTGGATAAGCTGTTTCGATATAAATCACCAGCGCGTGTTGTTGATAATCCCAACTTGTGACACCTAGCCCCACGTTTTGACGTACTTTTGATTGTGCGCCATCTGCTGCAACCAATAATTTTGTGGTCAACATTCGTCCATTATTTAAAATCACAACACTGTCGTCATGACTTGAATAATTCAATGTGTCGATGCGTGTAGGACAAATCAATTCGATATTTTCAAAAGTTTGCAAGCGTTCTAATAATGCTAATTGCGTCACGCGATTTTCGACAATGTAGCCCAATTCGCTATGCCCAATATCGTCGCTACAAAATTCGGTATCACCTGCTGTTTCCCAAACGCGCATTCGTTTGAATGGACACAAACGACGATTTTCAACGCCTTGCCACGCGCCCACCGTTTCTAAAATGGTTTTCGATGCAATACTTAACGCCGACACACGCAAATCATGGGGTTGTTCTGGGTTAAATTCTTCGGGGAATTCGTTTTCGATAACAGCGATTTTTAATCGACTGCCGCCTAAACTACACGCAACCGCCGCCCCGACCATGCCGCCACCGACGATGACAACATCAAATTGTTCTTTCATAAATTCTCACAAAATCAGTTAAATCAAAAATGATGACGCATTCTAGGATAATCCTCGAAAACATGACACTCAAAAGTCATTCATTCCGCCTATAATGTGGACTTTGTGATTTTATAAGACGATATTTTATGGCTAATTTCACCCTCAGTTGCCCAACGCCGTTGCATTATGAACAAATTGTTTTAGCGCACGGAGGCGGTGGACGTTTAATGCAGCAGCTTTTAGACTCAACGGTTCAACCCATTTTCAATAATTCACTTTTAGAACAAAAAACGGATTGCGCGGTGTTTCAAATTGGTGAACAAAAACTCGCTTTTACAACTGATTCGTATGTCATTAACCCCGTGTTTTTTGCGGGTGGTGATATTGGAAAATTAGCAGTTTGCGGCACGTTGAATGATTTGGCGATGAGTGGTGCGAAACCGTTATATTTAAGTTGTGGTTTGATTTTAGAAGAAGGTTTTGCCATTTCAGATTTGAAACGCATTTTGGAATCAATGCAAAAAATCGCCCAAGCGGCGGGTGTTTCAATCGTGACAGGCGACACCAAAGTAGTTGATAAAGGCAAAGGCGATAGCGTTTATATCAACACATCGGGAATTGGTTTAGTTGTACCCGATGTGAACATTACGCCGCAACGTATTCAAGTCGGCGACAGCATTATTATTAACAGCGATATTGCACGACACGGCATGGCGATTATGTTGGCGCGTGAAGGCGTTGCATTTGAAAGTCAGATTGAAAGCGATTGCAACGATTTATCAGGTTTGGTTCAAGAGCTAATTACGGCAAACATTGATTTACATTGTTTGCGTGATTTAACGCGCGGTGGTTTAGCGAGTGGTTTATTGGAATTGGCAACAACTTCAAAACAACGTTTTGCGATTCAAGAAAACACGATTCCGATTCATGATGATGTTCAAAGTGCGTGTGAAATTTTAGGATTTGATCCGTTGTATGTGGCAAATGAAGCGTGTTTTGTTTTGTTTGTAACGGCTGAAGAAACCGAAAAAACGTTGACTGTTTTACATTCAAATTTGCTCGGTTCTCAAGCGCGACAAATTGGAAATGTCACCCATATCGACAAAAATGGCGCAGTAATTTTAGAAACCGCAATGGGAACAAATCGGCAATTGATGTTATTAAGCGGCGAACAATTACCGCGAATTTGTTAATAAAAATGCCGTCTAATCGGGCTACGAGTGGCGAAATAGTAATGCGTTGTGCTAACATCGTTTTTAACCGCTACAACACAAGCATTTCGCCAATTTAGGTAACACAAAAACGTGAATTTAGAATTAACAACCACTTTAATAACTCGATTGCCTACTGAACATGGCGATTTTATGTTGCATTATTATCAAACCAATCAAGACGACAAAGAACATTTAGCGTTAGTTAAAGGTGACGTTTCGGAAAAAGAAAATGTACTTGTGCGTGTGCATTCAGAATGTTTAACAGGTGATATTTTTGGTTCTCGGCGTTGCGATTGTGGTGAACAATTAAAATTGGCAAACACACTAATCGAAACGTCAGGTTGTGGCGTGATGATTTATTTACGTCAAGAAGGACGCGGTATTGGTCTATTTCATAAATTACAAGCCTACAATTTGCAAGATAATGGATTGGATACAGTCGATGCCAATTTAGCGTTGGGACATTTAGCAGATGAACGCGAATACGATGTAGCTGCTGCTATTTTGAATGATTTAAAAGTTCGTTCTGTCGCGTTATTAACCAACAATCCCGCGAAAATTGATGCACTAAATGCTTTGGGTATTCAGGTGGTAGCGCGAGTGCCGCTCGTTATACTGCCAAATAATGACAACGTCGATTATTTAAAAACCAAAGCGGTAAAAATGGCACATTTGTTCAGCAAAAATTATTGTGAATAGTGACGATTTGACAGCCCCTACAACCAATACAGGGACTGTCGAACAAAGCATTTAACACTTTTCGATTTCATCATTTAGCTTTAATCCAAAAATACACTTTATCTTTACCGTCATTTTTTGCAATTTTACAGAAGTTTTCCAGCACATCGCTGGCTTGATTAAATTCTTCATTTTTAATGCTCGGTGCATCCAAATTGTTATCTGCACAATAAATAAAAATAATATCTAAGTAATTTATTTCCTGCCGAATATCCAAACAAGCTGCATAATTTGGTGCTTCCAATACAGAAATGTTTAATCGCTCATTTAATGTTCTCATTTCCCTCACTATGTCATTTGAGAATTACTGAAGGGTTTATCATCGCATAAAAAAACCGCCCTCAGCTTTTATGCCGAGGAGCGGTTTTTTAGGTTTTAAGTGGGTTAGAAATTATGCAATAGTTAAAATACCTGCTGCAATTGTATCTGCAACAGCACCAGTACCAACCAAAATAATAGATTGATCCGCAGTCGTACCATTTGCAGAAGCCCAACTTAACATTACGTCG
The DNA here is from genome assembly GCA_903847275.1 of uncultured Pseudomonadota bacterium. Classification (GTDB taxonomy): domain Bacteria; phylum Pseudomonadota; class Gammaproteobacteria; order Methylococcales; family Methylomonadaceae; genus UBA10906. The sequence continues at coordinate 960 of CAINDC010000133.1, read as the reverse complement.
GAACCAGAATCACTTGGAGTAAAAGTATTAGTTGAACTACCAACATATGTACCTCTAACTTCTACAACAGTTGATGTTGTTACCGTCAAAGTATTAGCAGCCGCCAACAATGTTGTTACAGTGGCATAGTTAGCATCAACACCTAAAGATGCCGTTAAATTAATAGTATCACCTGCTGTTACTGTAATAACATCAAGTGCAGTTGTAGCAACAGCACCACTAGTTCCAGCCGCAACACCTGTATCAGTTGCTACAGATGAAATAACATATAAATCGTTTCCAATACCGCCATCAATAATATCAGCACCTAAGCCACCAGTAATTGAATCTGCCTCTGAACCACCATCAATAACATCACTGCCCGCGCCACCAGTAATTGTATCTGCTCCAGAACCACCAGAGATTGTGTCAGATACACCACCACCCGTGATACTGTCTGCCCCCGTTGAACCTGTGATTGATGTAGTTGCAGCGGAAGCGGCTGAACCATCAACGAATAATGTGCCAGCGTTGGTAATTGATGCAAAAGTCTGAATCGCACCACCTGCTGCGGCAACAGAAATTTTCGCTATTGCACTTGCAGAGATGCTCAATACGTCTGTTCCTGTTCCCCAATCCATAATTGTGTCAGTACCAGAATCAACAACGAAAGTATCTGCTTCTGTTCCACCTGTAAGCGTATCATTACCCGCACCACCCGTAATGCTGTCAGCACCAGAACCACCAACAATAGAATCACTACCTGCAGCACCCGTAAGCGTATCAGCACCTGTACCACCCGTAATGGTATCAGTTACTCCAGTTGCTCCAATGAACGTAATGTTACTCGCTGCACCAGTAACAGTGATTGTATCTGCACCACCACCGCCATTAACTGTTAAGGCAACAGTAGAAGTTCCTATTGCACCACTGAAAGTCAATAAATCAGCACCTGCATTACCCGTAATTGAAGTAAATCCA
>CAINDC010000132.1 GCA_903847275.1 uncultured Pseudomonadota bacterium | reverse complement strand
TGTTGATTTTGCTAATCGTTGCACCGATAAACAAAAAGTTATCGATTATGTTATCAAGCTCAATCAGGACGATGGTTATGGCGTTCGTCAATTTACATTTGATCGAGCCAATGAGTATTTGGACGAAGCTATGCTCCGTGTGATGGTTGACAAACTTTGGGAGCAATTAGAAGCCGTTGATCCAAATAAAGAGTTCGCCGAATATACAAAACACCATTGGTGTGGTGGCGTAAAGCAAATTGCCAAACAATTAAAAGATGCACCATTGTTTGAACAAGCGATTGCGGCTTATTACGCTTGCGATGATATGGAGTTATCAACTGCTGGTTATATTGAAATTGCTGAAGTTTATTTTGAATCTGGTGAGCCGCAAATTGCTTTATCTTGGATGGATCGAATTAAAAAAGAAGGAATCTATTTGTTAGGAGAGCGAAATGCTTTACTGCTCAAGATTTATGGTGAATTAGGTAACGTAGAATCTCAAGCTAAAATTGCGTGGGATATTTTTAAATTCAATCGCACCAAAGAAACCTTTGATCAACTGCTTAGTATTATCGGTTCTGATGATGAAGATGAAATTTTAGCGAATGAAATTAACATCATTATGCGTGAGCCTGACTTGTCGTATGTTGATGCTAAATTTTTATTGTCGGAAGGTTACAGCGACGAACTGGAAAATTATTTCCTCGTTCGATTAGATCAAATTGATGGTCAATACGATTACAGTACAGCACTCTTTTTTATCTCACATTTTGAAGTAAAAGGAAAATTTTTAATCAGTAGTTTGATCCACCGTATTTTGCTAAATTCAATACTCGAACGCGCTAACTCAAAATACTATGGTTATGGTGTGAAGTATCTGAAAAAATTAGATCAGCTTGCCTTGTCCATTTCAGATTGGAAAACTTTCCTATCCCATCAAGATTATTTTCAACAGATCAAAACAAAACATGAACGCAAACGTAGTTTTTGGTCTGCGTATTGAACCGATGTAATTAACAACGAGAAAATTACCATCATGGCATTAAAAAAATCAGAGCTGTATTCGTCACTTTGGCAAAGTTGCGACGAATTACGCGGCGGCATGGATGCGTCACAATATAAAGATTATGTGTTGGCGATGCTGTTTATCAAATACGTTAGTGACAAATACGCAGGTTTGCCTTTTGCGCCAATTAAAATTCCCGAAGGTGCGAGTTTTAAAGATATGGTCGCACTCAAAAGCAAACCAGACATCGGCGACCAAATCAATAAACACATCATTGCACCGCTCAAAGAAGCCAACAAATTAGCTGAAATGGCGGATTTCAACAGCACCGACAAATTAGGTGACGGCAAAGAAAAAATTGATCGTCTGACGAATCTAATCACTATTTTTGAAAATCCCGCACTCGACTTTTCTAAAAATCGGGCTGAAGGTGATGATATTTTGGGCGATGCTTATGAATATCTAATGCGCCATTTCGCGACGGAAAGCGGTAAAAGCAAAGGGCAATTTTATACACCATCCGAAGTTAGCCGCGTGATTGCAAAAATTTTGGCAATTTCAAACGCTACCAGCGACACAACCGTTTATGACCCAACGTGCGGTTCAGGTTCATTATTATTAAAAGTGGGCGATGAAGCAGGCGTAAAAGTTTCACTTTATGGACAAGAAAAAGACGTTGCGACCGCTGGGCTTGCTCAAATGAACATGATTTTGCATGACAATCCAACGGCGCAAATTTTTCAAGGTAATACGCTTGCTGACCCAAAATTCAAAAATGATAACGACTTATTAGCTTTTGATTATGTCGTTGCCAATCCGCCTTTTAGCGATAAACGCTGGAACAACGGCGTTCAGGTTGATAATGACCCATTCGGGCGATTTGACACATTTGGCGCACCACCAGCAAAACAAGGTGATTATGCGTATTTATTGCACATTATTCGCTCGCTCAAAAGCACGGGGCGTGGCGCGTGTATTTTGCCGCACGGCGTTTTGTTTCGTGGCAACGCGGAAGCCGATATTCGCCGCAAATTGATTCGCAAAGGCTACATTCAAGGGATTATCGGATTGCCTGCAAATTTGTTTTACGGAACAGGCATTCCCGCTTGCATCATCGCTTTTTTGATAAAAGCGACGCGCCAATTCGTAAAGGCATTTTTATGATTGATGCCAGTGCGGGATTTTTAAAAGACGGCAATAAAAATCGCTTGCGGGCGATGGACATTCACAAAATCGTCGATGTTTGGACGAAGCAAATCGAAATGCCGAAGTTTTCGCGCATGGTGAGTGTTGATGAAATTGAAAAAAATGAATTCAATCTCAATTTACCGCGCTATATCGACAGCCAACAAGCCGAAGACCTGCAAGACATTGAAGCGCATTTAAAAGGCGGCATCCCAGTTACTGACGTTGATGCGTTGCAAAATTATTGGCATATCTGCCCGCAATTGCGTCAAACCCTTTTCAACTCAATTCGCCCGAATTATGTGGCGTTAGCGGTTGAAAAGTCGGCGATTAAGTCAGCTATTTATGAACACAGCGAATTTGTGACATTTATCGAAAGCATGAATGCCGTTTTCAGTGCGTGGGAACAAAACAGCATCACAGCATTAAAATTACTCAAAGTCGGTTGTCATCCGCGTTCTGTTATCGAAACACTTTCAGAAGATTTGCTTGCTCGTTATGAAAATCAGCCGTTAATTGATAAATACGACGTTTATCAGCATTTGATGGATTATTGGGATTCGACGATGCAAGACGATGTGTATTTGATTTCTGCTGACGGTTGGCAAGCGCAAACGGTTCGCTTACTTGAAAAAGGCAAAGATAAAGG
>CAINDC010000131.1 GCA_903847275.1 uncultured Pseudomonadota bacterium | reverse complement strand
CGATACTCGAAATTGGGATTGGATTCCAGCAGTCAGCTTAAATCCTGACAAATCAACCGATAGAAAATCTGTCTAATTTTTAATTTAAAAAGCGACAATTGGCTTGACACCTATCGCCAAAGCAAAGTATCAAAACTTTTTTGGCAAATGTTCGCACGTTAATTAAATCGCATCCAACTATCAAAACGGAACATTTGATTTGGCTGTTAAATCCGAAATTGAGAGGCTGGGCTAATTATTTTCGTCATGTTGTATCGAGTAAAGTATTCAGCAAATTGGACGACGCTATTTTTAAAACACTTTATCGCTGGGTAAAACGCAGACATCAAAATCAAAATGCAGGCTGGTGTTATGAAAAATACTTCAAACATCCGATGCCTGTGAGATGGTGGTTTCATGCGAAAACCCGTACACCTGATGGAAGAGTCACGCTAATCAAGTTGTTCACAATACCCCAATTTGCAAATCACGCGATGGCAAAATTTACCCGCTTGATTCTGGTGTAAGACCACCTGCACACTTTCGTTGCAGATCCGCAATGACACCCGTCATGAAATCATGGAAAGAAATGGGGTTAAAAGAACGCGATATTCCAGAAGGCACACGCGCATCGATGAATGGTCAAGTGGCTGAAAGTGAAACCTATCAAACATGGTTAAAAAAGCAATCCCCTGAATTCCAAAACGAAACGCTAGGCAAAGCCCGCGCTGAAATGTTCAGGAACGGCACGCCGCTTGATAGGTTTGTTGATGATAGCGGGCATCAGTACACGCTTGAACAGTTAAGGGAAAAAGAAGGTGTAGAATTGGCGGCTAAAAAACCCATTGCTGAGAAAATGCCTGTTGTGAACAAAAAAGAATTTTCTGATTATGTCGAAAAAGTTACGCATAAAGATTACAAAGCACGCCATGAATTTGTGCGCGTTGGGTCGCTACCCGTTCATGTAATGAACGATGAGGCAGTGAAGGCGTTAAACCCTGTCAATAATGAAATTCACGTTAGCGATTATCAGCTACGGCATTCGTTGAGAAAATTTAAGAATGAAAAAGGCGCGACCGTTCCAATGAGCGAAATAAAACAATTACCGACAAAATTAGAAGGTGCAAAATGGATTTATGACCATGTACATGAAAATGTATTGGCAATTTTTGACGTTAATTTAGCAGATAGTGTTGGCAAATCGGTTGTGGCTATCAATTTTGAAAGAAGAAAGCCAAAAGAACTAATGAATGTAGTCGTGACATCTGGAGTTATTGACCCAGAGCATTTGAAAAATAAGCGATATAGAGAAATTTAAAGTTGAGCCTTAAATCACGGTGAGGACTTCAACCCCTCACTCCACCATAGGATTTTAACCCTTGCCCTCGTAGAATTGGAGAGGGTCTCATGCTTTTAGGCTCAATATAACTATACCACCGACGATAAAAAACGCAACCATTTGACACAACCCCGCTTTCGTTTTAATCAAACCCACACAAATAACCACTGTTCCATTTTTGGCGGCGGTTTTTTTATGCCTGTCACTTTCTCAAAAACCACTCAAATTTAATGATTTTTTTCATTATCAATTTTCACCTCACTTGCACAAACTAGGCTTTGCACACAGGCAGAGCCTAAACCACATCCAGAGGATAGAAAAATGAGTGATGAAAAAGACTTAAAGCAGCAAATCGCCGATGCGGTAAAAGAAGCCACTGATGCACTTGCTGCAAAAAACCGCGAATTATTAGCAGAGCTAAAAACCGCGAAAAAAGGTCAAGAAATTAAGCCCGAAGAATTAGAAAAGCTACAGGCAAAAATTGAATCGCTCGAAACAGATTTAACGACCGCGCAAAAGTCGGCAAAAGAGCAAACCAAGTTACTCGAAAAAGCACAAACCGAATTACAAGCTGAGAACGGATTTACCTCGAAATTGCTACTTGATAACGGATTGACGGAGGCACTGGTAAAAGCGGGTGTTTCTGCTCCATTACTACCAGCCGTTAAAGCGATGCTATCGTCACAAGCGAAAGTTATCGCGGATGGTGAAAGTCGAAAAGCAATGATTGGCGAAAAAGATTTAACAGCATTTATAACGGATTGGGCGGTTAGTGATGAAGGTAAGCACTTTATTCAAGCTCCCCAAAATAACGGTGGTGGCGCGAATGGCGGACAGGGTAACAACTCAAGCGCAGAAATAATGAAACTCTCACCTGTTGAACGCATGAACGCGGCACGACAGGCTAAAAAATAGGACTTTAAAAAATGGCATTAACACTTTTAGAAGCAGCAAAACTCGAAACGGGCGATGCGTACAAATCGGGTGTAATTGAACTATATGCAGGTTCAAGCGACATCTTATCAAACCTACCGTTTGAAAATATCACGGGTAATGCGCTTCGTTACAACCGTGAAACATCATTACCGAACGTTGGTTTTCGTGGCGTTAATGAAACTTATACCGCATCAACTGGCATTTTAAATCCGCTAGTCGAATCTTTAGTCATTGCGGGTGGTGATTTGGACGTTGATAAATTCATCTTAGACACGATGGGACAAAACCAACGTGCTGTGCATGAAGCAATGAAAGTACGCGCATTATCCCTTGCGTGGACTAAAAAATTCATCAAAGGCGATAACCAAAGTGACCCGCGAGAATTCGACGGCTTGCAAACTCGCGTAACAGGCGCACAAAAAATTTCAGCGGGCTCAACCGATGGTGGTACTGCGTTATCACTTGCAAAACTTGATGAAGCAATTGACCAAACATTGAATCCCACGCATTTAATTATGTCAAAAGCAATGGCACGCAAATTTAGTGCAGCAGCTAGAACCTATACCATTGCGGGATATATCAGCTATGACTTAAACCAATTCGGACAACGTGTTATGTCTTACAACGGTTTGCCGATTATCACCGTTGATTTGGATAATACAGGTGCAGCGATTTTAGATTTCAATGAAGTTTCTTTCACGTCCTCAGCATGGGGCGGTACAGCAACTGGTTCATCTATTTACATCGTTAGCATGGGTGCAGAAGGTTTAACAGGTTTGCAAAACGGCACAATTGACGTGCGTGATTTAGGCGAATTGCCAACTGCCCCCGTCTTTAGAACTCGTATTGAATGGTACAACGGATTAGCAGTATTTAACGGACGCGCTGTAACCCGATTGGGTTCTATCGCCAATTCTGCAATCGTAGCTTAAGGAGGAATCATGGCTAATTTATATTCACAATTTACGTTTGATGCGGCGTTAATTATTCGCCCTGCTGGTGCAGCGATTACCGCTACCGAAACAAACGCAACTATTTTAGATCTGGGTAACGGTTTAATTGACGGTTATTTGGTTTTAGATGTTACGGCTTTAGATACAGTGACAGGTGATGAATCTTACGAGGTAATGCTTGAAGTTTCACCTGATGCAGCATTTGGCACAGCGGCAAACATTCGTGTTGCGGCTGAAATGAAAATCGGCGGCGCAACAGGTGCAGCACCAAATGGCGCGGCAGATACAATTGGTCGTTTCGTCATTCCGTTTAGAAATGAGCGCAATGGTACAACTTATCGTTATGCGCGTTTATATACCGTGATTGCTGGCACAACACCGTCAATTACATTTAGCGCATTCTTAGCAAAGGATGACTAAATGCAAACGGTATATGACGTTAAAACAGGTGAAGCTGTTTTATTAAATAAGATTGATGCACTTGAGCGCATTACGGTCGGACTTGCAACAGCAGAACCCGTGCAACAAGCCGAATTAGAACCCGTAAAAGGCAAAGTAAAACAATGACCTTAATCATCGAAGACGGTAGTGCATTGGCTGATTCAGAAAGTTACATCTCTGTGGCTGATGCAAATATCTACCATGAAAATCGTGGAAATACCGCGTGGACAGGAATTGCGACGGATTTAATTCGTGAGCAACTGTTGCGTAAGGCTACAGATTACATGGTGGCTACCTATCGTCAACGGTGGCGCGGCTATCGAAAAACAGCAACTCAAGCGTTAGATTTTCCACGCTCGTTTTGTTATTTAGAGCCTTTTGTTTATGGCGCGGTGGGAGCTTATCCCTATTTATTATCCGATACGGTTGTTCCCAACGAAGTTAAAAACGCTTGTGCTGAATTGGCATTAAAAGCCATTGACGGTGATTTAATGGTCGATTTAACACAAGCCGTAATCCGTGAAAAAGTCGATGTTATTGAGGTTGAATATGACAAATTTTCACCCGCTCAAAAACGTTATACGCAGATTGATGCAATGTTATCTGTATTTTTTGTTTCAGCCAGTCGCTACGAAACAAAGGTTATACGGTCATGAGTTCAAGACAAACCGCAAGCAATTTAATCAGCAAATTTGGGAAGCTAATCACGCTTTCAAGACATTCAGACGGTGTATACGACCCTCAAACGGGCGAATTATCAGCAAGTTCTGTTTCTGATTTAAGTATTAAAGCACTGGTTAAAGATTTCAAACCGTTTGAATTTTCAGGCGGTGCGATTCAAACGGGTGATAAAAAAATTACACTTGCGGCTTTGAACACGATATCGCCAAAACTTGCGGATAGCATCACGATTGATACGGTGATTTATAGCGTGGTATCTGTAAAAACTATTTGGGATGGTGAATTTGCTGTGATGTTTGAATTACAGGTACGGTCATGAGTTTTTCTGAAATTATTCACCGCATTGAAGGCAATATTGATACAGAGGTCAGGGCTTTAACGGTAGGTATTTTTGGCAGCATTATCAAAATGACACCTGTTGACACGGGGCGCGCAAAGGGTAATTGGCAATGTACGATTGGCAGTCCTGCAAACGGTGAAACAGATACGTTAGGCGAAGGCGCAGCAATGTCGGCAATGATTGGGGCAGTTCCAAGAGGCGCGGGAAAGTGCGTATTTTTAACCAATAATCTGCCGTACATTAAAAAGATCGAATATGGCGGATACAGCCAAGGAAAATATACAACAAGCAAAACTAACAGCGATGGATTTTCAATCCAAGCACCTGCTGGCATGGTGAGAGTTAGCATCAATCGCTACGTTGATTAACAAGTAATTCTTTATGCTTTTGGCAATCTTTTTACTATAGCCTGAAATCAGGTATTTTCATTTCGTATTCTCCAACTCCCACCCCTTACACGCTAACGCAATATAACGCGGTACAGGACGCTTGCCATTTCCATAATCACTCATCGTTCGTGATGTCATACCTAATTCTTTCGCTGCTTGTGAGAGTGATAACCCGTTACGCGCTCGCCATGTCGCAAAAATTCTTGTGTTTTCATCAGGTGCATTTTGGGCTTGAGCATCGAGCCAAAGCGTATCTGCGCCGATTTGAATATCCAAATCATTCCATTCGATAATCCAACCGCTATCATCAGAAATTACAGCCTTTTCAAATGCCGCTTGATTGTTTAGCAGTTCACCTAATCGCGGCGATTCTACAAAAAATGGCTTAAAGTCTATGGTAAAAATACTGTCATTGATAAATGTTGCTCTAATTTTAAAATCGTTTAGCACTTCAATTGCTTTGAATCGTGGACGCTTCATTTCTTGTGCCATAGATACCACTCCGTAAAAAGTTCAGTTTGTTTTTGCTTAACCCACGCTAACACTTCATTTTGAATGGTGTTTGACGGGAAAACGCCAGTAAATTCAAATGATTCAAGGTAAATAATCACATCATAACCACCGCCAAAAAAGTGAACGTGTGGTGGATTGTGGTCGCGTTGCCTAACTTGAATTGTATATTTATTACGGAATCGTTTTGTCGTTGTCATGGTAGGCATTATATTGAAATTATTTCAATACTCAAGTAATTAAGAGATAGGTTAATTTAATGATTTTTTTCATTATCAAATCGCTTAAACCATAGCCACAATTGCGACACCGTAAAATTTTAATCGCTAAAAACATGAGCTTAGTTTTAATTCGTCAAGCACTAGAAACGCAGTTGAATTCGCTAACGCCTAGCATTTCAACCGCATGGGAAAATGTCGCATTCACGCCAGTTAATAACGTGCCATATCAGCAAGTTAATTTGATGATTGCTGACAATAAAGATGTAACAGTTAGCGATTCAAGTTACGTCACAAACGGGTTATTGCAAGTGCTTTTAGTTTTTCCCATTGGTAGCGGTACAAAATCAGCAGCAACAAGAGCGGACTTGATTTTATCAACATTCAAGCGCGGGCTTGAATTAACCGCAGGTTCAATAAAGGTGCGAATTCATAAAACGCCCGTTATCGCGCCTGCAATTATTGACGGTGCATTTTATAAATTGCCCGTTTCGATTTACTTCAATACTTTTATTTCACTTTAAGAGGCTCAAAAAATGGCAATTACTTCTGAATTTAGCTTACAAAATACCACCGTTGAAATCATCGACGGCGCATTAAACTCTACCGCAATGGCAACATTACGCGCGGCAATTAAGGTAGCAACTGATAATGCGGCAAAAGTTACGGCTTATACTGCTTACATTACTGACTTAGGAAACGACACGCCTATTTGCTCACCTGTAAAAATCAGCAAAATTACCGCGATTGGCGAAACTGGAAAAACATTTGCCGTTGTTAGTGCGAAATTAGTTAGTGAAAGCGGCACAATCAAGGCAAAAGGCTCAAGTGATGAAGGCGACTTAACGCTTGATTTTATTTCTATTCCAAATGATGCAGGTCAAATTCTTGTCGATGCGGCTTATCACGATGAAACAACAAATGCAAACCGTGTTTTTAGAATTACACACACCTCGTCTAGCCAAGTAGTTTATGCAATCGGCATGGTTACGGAATTGAAAAAAACACGCGGCACAGTCGATAACTTTTCAAGCGTCAAATGTAAAATAACACTACAAGACGGCGTTACCGAAAGTAACCCAGCTTAGTATTTATCTATAAAAAACTCACGTTTTTACGCTCTTTGCTCATGTGGTGCAAAGGGCGTTTTTTTTGCCTAAATTTAATGATTTTTTTCATTATCAAATCACGCCTTAATTGGGCAATCTAGGCATTCATTACATTATTTAAAAAAGGAAAAACCACATGGGTATCAGAAATTTTAAAGCGTCACAAAATGCAGAAAACACCGTTATCGTGCCATTGTTTGACCACGAAGGTAATCCGATTATTTCGAGCATTTCAGGAAAACAGGCAAAGATTGAAGTTCACGGTCAAGATTCAAAAGTCTATAAAAAAGCACAGTTCGATTTGGGTGAAACTTATCGAAAAATCGCACAAGGCATTGAAAAAGACACGCCAGCAAAAGAAGCGAATCGTGAAATTTTCACTGTTAAAGCAATTACGGTGGGTTGGACAGACGTTGAAGATGAAGGTGTTGAGCTAGAATTTACGGGTGAAAATCTTGAAAGTGTATTGCGTGACGAGCCGTATCTAACCGCGCAAATCAATCGCGCAATCACAGACCGCGCTAATTTCGTAAAAAAGCCAGAAATGCCTGTATTAACTACGCCCAAAAAATAGCATGGTTACATACGCCTGTTGAAAGCGATGATAAAAACGCCGAAAAACGCACCCGCGTTGAAGAAATAAAATTAGCGATTGATACCAACAGCGTAGGAATCGGGGCAGATTGTTTATTTCCCCAATCCTACGTTGATGAATACCTTGAACTTCCTAGCATTGATGATGAATTCACCTATTTAATCGAGTGGATTCACGAACTGGGATTCGCTGAAAGTAACGGTATGGGCGCAATTACCATTAGTTACCAAACGATTTGGGCATGGGGGGATTTAATGCAAAACGCACCCACGCCTTTTGATGTGAAAACGCTACGCGATATGTCGTTAAGTTATATCGCTATGCAAGAAATAGCTAAAAAAAATGATACACCTGACCCGCTAAAGGATTTGAAAAATGTCTGATATTCACCGCATAGAAATACAAGTTGATTCACGCGACGCGGTAAATGCTAGTCGCAATTTAAATCTTTTAGGCGGCAGTGTTGCGACACTAACGGGCGGCATTCAAAATTTAGGGCGTTACAGCGCAACGTCAACTAGTGCAATTGCTTCATTATCAGGTGGCGTTTCTGGTATCAGCCGCACCATGCAAGAGGCTTCGATTTCAACGCAACGATTAAACTCACAGCTCGAACAAACACATCAAAGGTCAACGATTGCCGCAGGTTCATTAGGTGCATTGAAATCTATTTTAGGCGGAATTGGCTTTGCTTATGTGGCTAGTGATATTCTCAAAACTAACATTGCAATGGAGCAATTACACGCCCGATTAGAGGCGATTATGGGCAGTGCCAATGTTGCCGCGCAAGCGTTTAACAACATTTTGCAAGTCGCCAAAGAAACGCCACAATCCGTCGAAGAAATCAGTAAAAGTTTTATAATGCTGAAAAACTTCGGTATCGAGCCAACAATGCAAGTCATGCAAGATTTAACTAATATGACTTCGCGTCTGGGTGGTCAAAGTGACACGCTTTCAGGCATTACCCTTGCACTCGGTCAAGCCTTTGCAAAAGGTAAATTGCAAGCGCAAGACACAAATCAAATGATTGAGCGTGGCGTACCTGTTTATAAATTATTGGGTGAAGTCACGGGTAAAACATCGTCTGAAATTTTAAAGATGATGGAAGCGGGAGAATTAACCCATCCGATTATTGAAAAGTTAATTCACGCAATGGGGAGCGATTCAGTCGGTGCATCGTCAAAAATGATGGCAACGCTCGGCGGTCAAATCAATATGCTGGGCGATGCGTGGCATCGATTTGAAACGGCTTTGTTAAATGACCAATCACAAGGTTTAATTAAAAATATCATTTCAAACATCTCAGGAATGCTTGACTGGTTATCGTCCAAAATGGAAAACCAGATTGATTCACAAATTAAGCACGCGCAATTGAAAATCAACGCGATGAAGCAAAACGGCTTTTTTGGTGGCTTGATTGATGACATTGTGGGTAACGATATACAAAAAGAACAAAATAAAATTGCCAGCTTACAAAAGCAAAAATCAGTCGTTAGAATCGATGGTGACAAATACGCCAAAGATATGGCGGATACTAAAAAAATACAAACTCAAGCTGATATTGATGCAAAAGCAAAAGCCCTCCAAATCAAAAAAGTAAATGAATTCGGCACGGCGCAAGAAAAGGAAACTCAAGCCATAAAAGAAGCTAAAGCAGAATATGGCGAATTAACTAAGTCGATGACTGACCAAATTCACGCGAAGTTTTTTCATAAGGAAATGACGCACGCGGCAACGGCTGCACACAAAGCAGAATCTGCAGCACAACGTGAAGCGAATAACGCCGCAAAAGAACACGCGCAAATTATCGAAAAATTTAACGGTAAAGACCCGTACAAAAATTACGCCAAATCAATGGCAGAACTTAGCAGCGTTCAAAAAGATTTATCACCCGAAACATTCCTGCTTAATCAGCAAAAAATAGCGACTGAATTCGAGAAAAATACCGTTGATTTAAAAGCGTATAACGATGAACTTGAACGCCATAAAAAGTATGTTAATAACGTTGGCGATTACAATTCACTGGTCACAGAATCACAAAATAATCTCTCTCGTGGTGCAATCACGCCGCAGGAACACGGGCTAAACGTTGCAAATGCTAACGCGGGCTTAATGAATGATGCGTCAAGTGCTTTTCCAAATGCAAAAATTCCCAACATCCCAGCAAGTAAAGTCGGCGAAGTTATCGACAAGAAAAACATCAATGATTCAGCAAAAGAATTAGCCAAATTCACTGAAGAATCCAACAAGGCAATTACGGCATTAGATAGTTTTGGCAATAGTGGAAAGATGGCGTTTGATGGGATTTTAGGCGGCATTAGTGCGGTTGCAAGCGCGGCAACGTCATTCGGTGACGAAATGTCAAAGCTCAATAACAGTCATACTGCCTACGCCGAAAATTATAATAAATTCGTGGCGGATTCAAAAAATACCGAAGCCGATAAAGCGGATGCAACCAAGCAATTCGCCAAAGAAAAAGATGCGTTTAATAAAAAATCATTTGAAACTGAAATCAATGGCGCAATGTCGATTGCAGGTGCAACCGCTAAAATGTTCAATCAAAAGTCCGTAGCGGCTCGCGCCTTTCACGGTATTGAAATGGGATTAGCAGTCGTCTCGATGGCAATGTCGGCAAAGAAAATGATTGTTGATATTGCCGCTGGTGCAGCTGCAATGTTTGGTCAAAGTGGCTGGGCTGGTTTCGCGGGTGTTGCTGCAATGGGGGCAGTGATGGCGGGTTTGGGCGTGGCTATGACGGGCGGTAGCGGCAAAACAATCGACAATACTGCGCCTGCTACAAAAGCAGAAGGCACGGTTTTAGGCAGCCCAACCGCTACATCGAACAGCATTGAAAATATCATTAAAACGCTTAACGATATTCACGCGCAAGAATATCCAGAATTAAAAGCGATGGCTGATAATTTCAAAGGCGTTGACCGTGATTTGTATCAAATGCAACGCGATATAGCGCGTTCAACTGCTAACTTCACTAATATGCAAGGCATGGGGATTCCTGCTAGTCCAACGGGCGCAGGAAAATCACAAAACCCGCTAGGCTCAACTGGAACAATCGCTGCAAATTTAGGCGCGTCCGTTGCATTGGGGGCTACTGGTGCATTATCCACTGCGGGATTGTATGCTGGTGCTGCGTTAATCAATGCAGGTGCAACATCTATCGGTATCGGAATTTCAACTGCTGCGGCAAGCTCGGCAACATTAGCAGCAACAACAGGCGCGGCGTTAGGTGCAACAGGCGCAACAGCTACATTAGTCGGCGGTGCTATTTTAGGGTTAGCAGGCGGTTTAGTGTTGGCTGGCTTGCAATACGGCTTAGGTAAATTACTCGGTATCGGAAAAGTAAAATATCAACAAATCGGTGAAGGCATTGTTATTGAATCGGGTAAGTTGATACAGGACGGTATGGTAACGGCTGTCGATGCTCAAACATGGCGCAAAGATATAAAAACAATTAAAGGCTGGTTTAGTAATAAAAAGAGCGTTGTTGAAACCTACGGACAACTGAGCGACGACATTTACAATTCACTAAGTAGCATGACTTCAAATTTAACTTATGGAATGATTGCAGCCGCTCAACAATTGGGCGCGTTAGATGCGTTAAGTTATAAATTCACAGACGTATCAAGCCGCCCAAGTTTAAAAATCGATTTCTGGAAAGACGGCAAGCGCGTAGACGATACAAACAAAGTGCTATCTGACCAAATCAACGCATGGATGGACAGAACCGCAACCAATGTTTTTGGAACGCTGTTTGGTGAATTCCAAAAACTTGGCGAAGGCATGATGGAAACCGTCTCACGACTTGCGGGTGAAGTTGCCGTAGTAAAAGGCGCGTTTGCAAAAATGCACCTAAGTGTTGGGGACTCAAATCTAGGCTTAGTGACGTTTTCAGATACGCTCGTTCAGATGTATGCGTCGAGTGCGAAAGCGGATGATGGATTGAAAAACTTTGTGGCATCAATGAATGACTTATACAGCTTTACGATGTCAAAAGGTCAACAAGGACAGGATTCGATTGATAAAGGTAAATCGTATTTAGAAACAATGACGGGTGGAAAAGGTTTTAATATATATGATACTGACCTAGTAAAAAGCACCACGCTTAATATTACAAAGCAAATTGCAGACGCACAAGCAAAGACAACTGCCGCTGAGGCAGCGGTTAAGTCAATGACACCAGCAGTCAAGGACTATTGGAATCCGCAGGCATCTACTAGCATGAGTTCAATGCTAGAGGATACAGCTAAAGGATATTCAACAAATTCATCTTGGTTGGGAGCGTTAGGTGTTACAGCAAAAGAAGGCGTGGATTCCGCAATGTGGAGCAATGTGCCTGATGCATGGAAAAATATATTTAAAACCGCTCAATCTAATCCAGAATTAGCTAATCATCCTTGGTCAAAAGCGGCTTATATTTTAGACGAAAAAGCAGCCATTAAATCAGCGGGTGCAGCAAAAGGCGGCAATACGCAAACAATCGAACAAAATGCAGCAGCACTTGCAGCAGCACAGCAAGCGTCAACCGATGCGGCAGCGGAAGTTGTTAAGCTCACAAGCTCATTAACGTATTTAAAAGAATCAGCATCGACTACATCGACACTATTAGCAACACAATCGAAATACATTGATTTAACGCAAACCGCCGCAGAAAAAACAGAGCGCGAACGCAAAGACTTCATCAAAGAAAATTTACAAGGTTTAACGGATAACCTTAATCAACCACTTTATTACGATACGTTCAAGCCAATACTTACCGCAATGGGTGTTTTAGGTACGAGTGCTGCTGTTTATGCCAAGGATTTGCAAAATTATGTATGGCGCATCGAGGACACTGCGAAAGCGGTTAAGTTGCTCGCGGACGCTTCAAAATACCTCGATAACTTTAGTCACTCAATTAAAACATGGGTGCAAAACATGAAGGCGACACAATTAGGTTCGCCCGAATCTCAATTGAGCGCATCAAGTAAAAACTTCGCTGAACAAATGCAAATCATCAAAGGTGGTTTGGCATATAGCGGCGAAGAAAAACAAGCGGCATTAAGCGGTATTACGAGCGTTGCCGACACTTACATTCAATCACTTAAAAACTATTACGGCTCTGGTATTGAAGCGCAAGCGAAAATTCAAGAAGTCGTTGATGGTGTTAGTGGATTAGGTAATATCGTTGACGTTGCTTCGTTGCAATTGGGCGTATTACAGCAAATTCGTGAAGGCGTTAATACATTGCCAACGGGAATTACGGCAGGTTTAGAAACCACATTTTTTACTAATTTAGCGACAGCGATAAATACCGCGCAAAAAAATTACCAAACCACACCAACCGCGCAAAATGATTTAATTGCCAATACGCTTGCTAAAGAGTGGACGCTGGCGGTGAGTGCTGTATCAAAAGGCAGTGGATTTTTAGACGCATTTATCAGCAGTTTCGACGGTGACACGGGGTTGAATACAGCCGTTAAATTGATATTCGATAATAAAACGATTGATTCAGTACAAGCTCAAGCTGTTATTGATAAAACGCTCAATGCCCTTGATACCAGCAAATTGAATTTTAAAGGTGATAAGTTGCTATCACCCAATTTTTCAACACGCGCACAATCAGCGATTGATGCCGAGGTGGCAAAACTAAAAATTGAACCGTTAAAACTTGATGCGAATGCCAAACCTGTAACCACTACAATTACGGGATTATTCTCAGGTGGAAACCTAACAGGATTTAACGATAAGTCATACATCGCAACGCTAGATGTAAATAAGCAAGCGGTAAACGATGGCTTAGCTGCAACAACGCCGTTATTGACAGATTTTAGCAAAATAAATGCAGTGGCAACGATTGGATTAAATGGCGCAAGTGCTACAGTTGAATCCTTTGACAGCATCACCTCGGCAGCACAAAGAACACAAGATGCAATGGCGGCAACAAGTTCAATCCAAGCATTTGCGATTGCAGAAAATGCGCGGATTGCAGCAGAAAGACAAGCCGCGATTGATAAGCAGAACCAAGATGCATCAATTGCATTGTACAAAGCGGCTGCAGATAAACGCATCGCACAAAACGCAGCCGATAAAGCAGCGGGGCTAGTGACGTTAGATGCAAAATATAAGACTAGCCTCGGATCGTCAGGAATACTTTCAAAGTCAAAAATAGAAGCCAGTGACATATCGCTCCTTACTACCCTTGCGCAAAATGCCTTGCTATCAGCAGGTAAATCGATTGCAGGAATAACAGAAGCATCAATGCAAAGCATGAAATATGTAAACGGTGCTTTGTCTGCAAACTTTAATACGGGTGGTGCTTTTGCACAATCTATCAACATCGTAGATGCGCCAAAGGTTTATGACAAGATTTCAGCCGCTAACACATTTCCAAAATTCGCAAAAGGCGGCATATCAAACCAGCCTTCTATTTTCGGTGAAGCGGGAGCAGAAGCCGCCGTACCTCTACCAGACGGGCGTTCGATTCCCGTGTCATTTAATCGCCCAGCCGCAAACGATTCAAGTACCGACAACAAAGAAACGATTGAAGAATTAAAAGCGCAAAACCGCCAATTGTCTGCAACATTGGAAGTTTTACAAGCGGGTTTCAATCAGTTGTTAGAAGAATCTAAAAAACAAACTGAATCCCTCGACGGCATCGAGCGCAAAGCACGTTTAAGAAAGGCGGCATAAATGCAACCTGTTTGGATAGTGAAATTAAATTGTTTAGATGCGGCGGGTTCTGCAACGTCGCTCTATTTTTCAGACGGCGCATATATTGATGATAATTGGAACTACTACGAGCCACGGATGTTGCAACCTGCCTTAGTGGGTATTGCGCCGAATGACGGCGGTACGTTTTCATTTTTTAGCAGCCCGTCTTTGGGTGAAATCGAGCTGATTAACAATGACATGGGATTGAATTATTTAGCCGATTACGCGCTCGATAATGGCAATTGCACCCTTTCGCTTATTGATGATAAAGGCTTTCAAATTGATTATTTGGTTGGCAAAGTTTCTGCCACGCATTCAACCAGTAAAAGTATTTTATTAACGCTGCAATCCATGAGTGAAGTGTTATCACGCACGCATCCTAATACAAAATATGGCGGTACAAATGCGTTACCCGCAGGAACGGATGGCGTAACGACTGATATAAAAGGCAATGTAAAGCCGCGTATTTATGGCGGCGTGATGAATGCCACGCCTGTTTTAGTGAATACCAGTCGATTGATTTATCAGTTTTCAGACAGAACCACGGCAACCGTGAGTGCGGTATATGACAAAGGAGCGGCTTTAACGCTAGGAACAACTTATACACAAGCCAACTTTGCCACTTTTGAAACTACCGCCGTCACAGCAGGGCAATTTAACCGCTGTATAGGTTTTGTGAAATTAGGTTCTGCACCCGCTGGCACGATTACAGGTGACTGCGCCGATTCTGTAACATTGGCGGGCGATGTTTTTGCATCAATTATTACCGAATTAGATGCCGCTTTGAGCGTGAGTTTTAACAGTGCTAGTCAAACCGCTTTAAATGCCGTGGGGGCAATCGGTATTTTTTCAACGGGCGAAACCAGCACCAGCTCATTGCTCGATGACATTGTAAAAAGCTGTGGTGCGATTTGGTTTTTTAGTGGCAATGTGATTTATTCAAACCTAATCGCGCTAACCTCAACATCCGCTTTAGATATTACAGACAGTGAAATTGTCGCACTCGAACGCACGGCAAACGGTTTAGGTTCAAACGGCATTCCGATTACTGCGTGTTCCATTACTTATGACCGTGTCGAAACCGTGCAACAAGAAACAGATTTAGCAGGCAGTGTGACAGCAGTTAGAAAAGCGGTACTTTCACAAGAATCACGCAATAGCTTCATTTACGATAGCGCGGTTTTAGCGCGGCATCCGATGGCGATGTCAATAACGATTGATTCAAAATTACGCAGTTCGACAGACGCAACCACCGTAGCAACACGGTTACTAAATTTAGCAAAGGTACGTTGTGATATTGTGCAGATAACTGCTGTAGTTTCACAAATCCCCGCTTTAACAATTGGACAAGGTGTCACAGTGACGACTAAAAAACTAGGTTACGACGATGGGAAAATTCTTACTATTATTTCAATTGAAATTGATGCAAAAAGAAAACGTTTAACGTTAGGAGCGATTGGCTAATGGCATCAAATATTACGCTTATTTATCCAAATTACATCGACGAGTGCGTCATCAGTGAAACAAGCGGCTCGGCATGGTCAACCGCATTACCACTGACAAACATTCAAAACAAAGTATTAAAAAAAGTCGCTCGAACGAATATCGGTGCATTAGACAAGGTTCTTAAAATCAATTTAATGAACCAGTCGAGAAATATCGGCGGTATTGCTATCGTTGCTCATAATTTCACGACCAGTTGCAAAGTTCGATTTGAAGGTTTTAGTCAGTTAAATTTTGGCGGTGTGCAACGTTTTGATAGCACGCAATACTATCGCGCTTATCCGATAATTAACCCCAATGACAACGGCGTTATTCCGTTTGAATCGCGTAATTGGTGGCTTGGAACGGTTGAAGAAAATGAGCGTAAAAGTTACACCTCGGTATGTTCATTTTTTCCACCTGAAAATCACATGATTCAATCAATAAGAATCACGATTGACGATTCTCCCGCGTCTGGCATTAGAGCGATTGGCGATACTTCAACATCTTCTGTATTGATTGCAAAAGGGGTAAAAGCATTCACGACCACTGGCTCAAATAATTTTTATTCAGGTCAATTGGTCACGATTTACGATGCAGCGAATATGGGAAATTTCATGTCAGGTGAAATCGCGTCATGCGCTGGCAATCAATTGATTTTAAATGCTGCAAAAATTGGCGGATCTGGAACGATTGCAAACTGGAACATTATTAACGGTGACAACTATCTTGAAATCGGACGCATCATTATAGGGCAAGCAATCGAACCCGCGCATAACCCTGAATATGGTGATTTTAGCATCGGTTATACCGATTTAACTGAAATGCAACGTGCCAGCGATAACACCAAGTATTTTTATATTAAACCGCGAATGCGTAACGTATCAGCGTCATTTAAACATCTAACCAAAGCCGAGGCATTGAGTGGGTTTTTAGATGCACAACGTGAATTAGGTATTTTTGGCGAGTTACTTTTTACTTTTTCGCGTCCTGAATACATTAAAAGTCACGACGAGCTAGTAAATATCAACATGACAACCGATAAGAATCATTATGCAAATACATTTTTATGTAATTTTGCAGAACTAAACCCCATTACGATGGCGTATATCAATGGCTATTCCACCGCGATAAAACTTGAGGAGATTGTTTAATGAGTAGCGTTTATTTCGACCCGCTTGTCGGCGGCGATGGTTCAACCGTGACCGATGATGATAACGCATCGACAGGGCTTGCAAATGGCGGTGCAGTAATTCGCATTGTGCCGATGTTTCAACAAGTGGTTAATGTAGCGAATTATGTTTTAACGAAAGCGGCGCAAGTATTAAGTAATGCCAATACCGCTGCAAGTGCTGCTGCAACTGCTACCGCTGCTGCGAATGGTATAACACAACTAGGAACGGCAACAGGTTTTCAATCCACGGGGGCGGCTGTCATGGTTAATGCCTCTGCACCACCCGTTGCAAAACAAATTTTAATTGCAACCGACGCAACTCATGCCACTTGGCAGACACTATTACTAACAAACATCGCAATTACTGAAACAGATTACGTTACACCAACGGGAATAGGTACATTAAGCGGTAAGACCATCACAGGCTTAAAAGAAACAAAAACCGCTCCAACTATTTCAACAGGTGTTGTTACGATTGATTGCAACGCTGGCAATATGTTTGCCATTTCACTCAATGCAAGCATTACATCATTTACGATTTCAAACATTCCAACAACAGGTAAATTCTACTCGTTTGCGATTGAATTAACTGCCGATGGAACAGCACGAACCGTGACATGGACATTTCAGACGGTAGCTGTTAGATGGATGACTTTAAATAACTCAGCTCCAACATTGACATCTACAAGTGGTAAAAAAGATGTATTTGTTTTTACTACTCACGATGGTGGTACAACGTGGCTCGGATATAAGGCGGGGCAAAATGGATAAGTTATTACAGTGTGTTGGTGCAGAGGTTGCATATAACACAACAGTACTATTTAATTCAGAAACCCACGCAAATGACGTTTTCATTCCGAATTACAGTTCGACATATTTTGTTCTTGTAGGAAATGGCGATTTAACAGACCAATCTTTTGCTGGTCAAACTGTTACAGTGAATGGTTCTGTGGCAGTAAATACTGCTACCAAAAAATATGGATACGGTTCGATTTATAAGCCATCTGGGTCATCAAATTACTTAAACATACCTGCCCACGGAATTCATGGGAATATGGTAAATTTTGGTACTGGTGATTTTACTATTGAGTTCTGGGGATATACGACAAACAACGCTGTAGGTTGTTTAGCAATGTCTGCGACAGATGGCACTACAATTATAATAACAGTTGGTGAAAACGGAACTGGTCAGGTATCTGCTGGAGTTAGGGCTACGAGTTGGAATGTAAATTCTGCAAATAATGCAATTCCAAATAATACTTGGAAACACATAGCCGTGTCTAGGTCGAGTGGTGTTGGTAGGATTCATATAGATGGTGTAATGGTCTCGTCAGCAGCATGGACAACCAATTTTACTGGTGCATCTAATTTTCAAATCGGGAGACGCGAGACAAGTTATGGTGCGGGTGAGTGCTATTTCGATGACATAAAAATCACATACACAGGATATTCTGATGCTAGTTTTACACCATCGAGGCTGAAATTCGCGCCTAGTTATGGTTATAATTCCGTTCCAGTTAATATAAAAACAAACTCATCTTATTTTTCAAATAGCGAACCTACTTTAGCCACTATAGACATGAGAGGTGCTAAATTCGGAACTTATGGGATGCGCTTTGATGGCGATACATTTTTTATGTTGGACATTATGAGCGATGCTTACTTTACTGGTGATTTTACTGTTGAGGCTTGGGTTTATCCTAAAACAATATCTTCAATGTATGATGCTATATTTTCAATACAGGCAGACTGCGAATGGTGCAGAGATAGATACAACAACCTAAATAATCAGGGATTGGTTATTAGCACTAACTTATTGTGCATAGGGGCGGCTTATGCTGGTTCATACAGTTCGCCAGTTTCTGTTAATCAATGGTCGCATATTGCGTGTTGTAGAGTTGGTTCAAATGTCACCGTATATATAAATGGCGTAAGTGTTCTATCGGTAACAAATTCAGCATCACTTGGTACATCAACTGCATCACGCTGTGCGATAGGCGTTTTCGATAGCGTAAGTACAGGTGGGCGATATTATTTTAATGGGTTCATTGACGATTTTCGCATTACAAAAGATGCGGCTAGATACACTGCAAACTTTACACCGCCAACATCTGCATTAACTGTTTAAGGAATAAAAATGAGATTAGCAATTATAGAAAACGGAAAGATTAAAAAATATGGGCATCATGCTAATGTATTCGAGAATACATCATTTTCTGGTGAGCCGAATTTAGAATTTTTAGAACAAAATTCAGCGCAAGAAATTATTGAAGTGATTGAGTTTGATTATGCAACAGAAAAAAAAGTTTATGTTGAGCCATACCTAAATGGCGGGATTGTTTTTGGTGTAAAAATAGAAAAATTAACAGCGGATGAATTAGCTAAAATTGAATCTAAAAAACAGTCAGAGTTAGATGCCGTTAATGATAATAGAATAAAAAACATGATAATTTCAATGCGTCAAGCGCGTTTAGAATTATTAAATTGCGGCTTATTAGATGCTGTCGAATCGCACGTTGCCACGTTGTCGAAAGCCGCGCAAATCGAGTGGGAGTATTCAGTTGAAGTTAGACGCGATCATCCGCTTGTTGTTGAACTCGGCATCCTGCTCGGTTTAAGCGATGCGGATTTAGATGCGTTTTTTGAAAGTGCGAAGTTGATTTAAAGGTATGACAGAAGTTTGTCATAGCGCATAAAAGTCAGCGGCGTTTTATGGCAGTTTATGGCAAAGTTTGTTTTTTTTGTGTGGTTTAAGTTGTTGATTTTGTTATGTTGTATTAAGCGGAATGGCATTTACTGTGACCAGCCATGCTACTTACTCTCTAATTTTTTGTAGCTACTCAGCCCCCCTGACTTCAAAATAATACTTAAAAATCAATGCAATAAAAATATGGCAAAAATAACAACTGAAAGTTGAAACTTTGTCGCTTTATACAAATCAATAGGTTATGAAATTTAAAATTTTAAGAAAAAATTT
>CAINDC010000130.1 GCA_903847275.1 uncultured Pseudomonadota bacterium | reverse complement strand
TTCAGAATTCCACAAATCGCGTTTACCATCGCCATTAAAATCAACCGCTAATTTGCGAAAACTTTTTGGCATAAACTGACCTAAACCTAACGCCCCCGCCCAAGAGCCAATAATTTTACGCGGTTCTAAATTTTCTTCTTTTGACATCAGCAAAAAGTTTTCGAGTTCTTTACTAAAATACTCAGCTCTACGAATTGTAAAAAATGACAACGTACTTAACGCATCAAACGTATTAGTTTTGCCCACATTGCGCCCGAAATACGTTTCCACACCAATAATGCCGACGATATATTCAGGATCAACATGATACGTTTGCGCTGCTCGTTGCAACGCGGCTGCATTTTGTCGCCAAAAATTCACGCCGTTATTGATATGTGTGTCATCTAAAAATTGTTTGCGATAACTTGACCAACCAGCTGTGACTTTAGGTTTTGGTGGCACAACAGGTTCAGACGAAATAGGTCCTGTATATTTTGGTTTTGGTGGGACAAATGGATCAACTTCTAAACGTAAAACCGAATCTAATTTGTTCGCTTGTGAAAATAAGCCGTTCAAATAATCTTGCGAAAAGCCATAATCATGAACCATGTGTTGGACAAATGCACTAACAGAAGGCTGATTTGCATAAACACCCACAATTGGACGAGCTTCCGTGTAATCAGGAGTTCGACCCGTGTCAGTTGGATAAGGTTTGCTTGGACGAATAACGGGTTCAGACGCGCAACCCGCTAATAAAAGCAGCAGAAAAACAACCAATAATCGGCGGATAGTAATAATCACAAACAAATTTCTCAAATAGCAATTGGGGCAGAAATATGGGTATCGGCATCGTAGCCGATTAGTTCAAAATCATCGTAAGCGTAATCAAAAATTGAATCGGGTTTGCGTTTGATTTTCATCGTTGGCAAAGCGCGTGGTGTGCGCTGTAATTGGATTTTAGCTTGTTCCTGATGATTCAAATACAAATGCACGTCACCGCCTGTCCAAATAAATTCGCCCAATTCTAAATCACATTGTTGAGCAATCATCATCGTGAGCAGAGCATAGCTGGCAATGTTGAACGGCACGCCGATAAACGTGTCACAGCTACGTTGATAAAGTTGGCAAGAAAGTTTGTTATTCGCCACATAAAACTGAAAAAACGCATGACATGGTGCGAGAGCCATTTTGCCATTTTTGACGTTTTCTTGCGGGCTGATTTTTTCGTCAGGTAAATCGGCGACATTCCACGCTGAAACGATAATGCGGCGGCTGTTTGGATTGGTTTTTAGTTGCTCGATGATTTGTACGATTTGGTCAATGATTTCGCCATTTGGTGTTTCCCACGACCGCCATTGTTTGCCATAAATTGCACCCAATTCACCGTTTTCGTCAGCCCATTCACGCCAAATTGAAACGCCTTTTTCTTCGAGCAAATTGTTATTCGTATCGCCATTCAAAAACCACAACAACTCATGAATAATCGATTTCAAATGTACTTTTTTGGTGGTGATAAGCGGAAAACCTGCCGCTAAATCAAAACGCATTTGATGCCCAAAAATCGACAACGTACCGTTTCCAGTTCTATCGCCTTTTTCAGTGCCTTCAGCGAGTAATTTGTCTAAGAGTTCAAGATAATTTTTCATGTTTTTTGTACGCCAAAACCATTAAAACCGCCCCAATTACAATCATCGGCGTGGACAAAATTTGTCCCATCGTCACCCAATCGAGCGCGAGATAACCCAAATGTGCGTCTGGCAAACGGTAAAATTCAACGAAAAATCGGAAACAGCCGTAACACATCACCGCTAAACCTGTTGCCACCATTGTTGGGCGTTGTTTTTGAGTGAAAATCCACACAATCACAAACAACACAAAACCTTCTAAAAATGCTTCGTAAAGTTGTGACGGGTGACGCGCAACATCCCCCCCATTTGGGAAAATCATTGCCCACGGCACATCAGTTGGTCTGCCCCAAAGTTCGGAATTGATAAAATTCCCCAACCGTCCCGCACCTAGCCCAATCGGCGCAATCGGCGCAATTAAATCTGTGAGTTGCCAAAGCGTGCAATTTTGTTTTTTTGCAAACCACGCCATTGCCGCAAAAACGCCGAGCATCCCGCCGTGAAAAGACATTCCACCTTGCCAAATTTTGAATAAAATTAACGGATTTTCTAAAAATGCGCCGAAGTTATAAAACAAAATGTAGCCAATTCGACCGCCTAAAATCACGCCCATCGCGCCATAAGTTACTAAATCTTCAATCGCTTCGGGTTTGATTGGCGACCACGCTTGTTTTGCTCGGTGTTGTCCAAGCAAATAAACCGCAGCAAAACCAATCAGGTACATGATGCCGTACCAGTGAATTTTTACGGCACCAATCGAAACGGCAACAGGGTCAATGGCAGGATAAGCAAGCATTTTTAAACGTCCAAATTCGACACGTCGAGCGCGTGTTTCACAATAAAATCACGACGCGGTTCAACCACATCGCCCATTAACGTAGTGAAAATTTCGTCTGCGGCAATCGCATCTTCAATCCGAACTTGCAACAATCGGCGATTATTACTATCGAGCGTGGTTTCCCACAATTGCTCAGGATTCATCTCACCCAAACCTTTATAGCGTTGAATGGTTTGCCCTTTTTTGATTTCGCGCATCATCCACTCGAACGCCTGTTTAAAATTTTCAACGGGCTGTTGACGTTCGCCCATTTGCATGACCGATTCAGCGTTAAACATTCCTGCTGTTTCGTTTGCATAAGTCGAAATTCGTTGATAATCCGTGCTGTTAAAAAACGCCATCGGCAATTCAAACACTTTGCTCGTTCCGTGACGGCGTTTCGTGACGGTGATTTTAAAATTGTGTGCGCTGTGATATTCCAATTCGCTCGTAAATTCAGCTAAACCGCCTGCCTCAGTCAAACGCACATGAATGTTATCGAGCCACATCTGCATTGATTCTGCTGACGATTTTGTTTCATCGTTCAGCGGTTGAATGTAGCAAAATTGATCTAAAAACAAATCATCATAACGTCGCGCCAAACGTTGAATAATCGCGTTTACGTCCAAAAATGCTTTGGCTAATTTTTCCAGTCCTTGCCCTTGAATCGCAGGCGCGGACGGGTAGGTAATTAACTGTGCTTTTTCGAGCGCGAGTTGAATCAAATAACTGTTCAATTCCGCATCGTCTTTGACGTAATGTTCTTGCTTGCCTTTTTTGACTTTGTAGAGCGGTGGTTGTGCGATGTAGATGTAACCTTTTTCAATAATTTCAGGCAGTTGGCGATAGAAAAACGTCAGCAACAATGTCCGAATATGCGAGCCGTCAACGTCCGCGTCGGTCATGATGATGATGCGGTGATAACGTAATTTTTCGAGGTTATATTCTTCTTTGCCGATGCCGCAACCCAGCGCAATGATTAGCGTGCCGACTTCTTCGGACGAAATCATTTTGTCAAAACGCGCTTTTTCGACGTTTAAAATTTTACCTTTGAGCGGCAAAATCGCTTGCGTTCTGCGGTCACGCCCTTGTTTTGCCGAGCCGCCCGCCGAATCTCCTTCGACTAAAAATAATTCTGACAACGCGGGGTCTTTTTCTTGGCAATCCGCTAATTTTCCAGGCAACCCCGCAATGTCTAACGTGGTTTTGCGACGTGTCATTTCACGCGCTCGACGTGCCGCATCACGCGCTCTCGCCGCATCAATAATTTTGCCTGCAATCAATTTTGCGATTTGTGGTTTTTCTAACAAAAATTCTTGTAATTTCTCATTCATCGTCGATTCAACCAGCGGTTTTACTTCCGATGAAACGAGTTTGTCTTTGGTTTGCGAGGAGAATTTTGGGTCTGGGACTTTCACGGATAAAACAGCGGTTAGCCCTTCGCGTGCATCGTCGCCAGTTGTTGAAACTTTTTCTTTTTTTGCTAAACCGCTAGCTTCGATGTATTGATTGATTGTGCGGGTTAATGCGCCGCGAAAACCTGCTAAATGCGAGCCGCCGTCACGTTGTGGAATGTTGTTTGTGTAGCAAAAAACATTTTCTTGGTACGAATCGTTCCACTGCATGGCAACTTCAACGGTCACGCCTTCTTTGTCTGCGGTGAAGTAAAAAACTTCGGGGAATAATGGCGTTTTATTTTTGTTCAAATGCGTGACAAATGCGCTGATGCCGCCTTCAAATTCAAAAACATCTTCACGGTCGCTACGTTCATCGAACAAACTAATTCGCACGCCTGAATTTAAAAACGATAATTCGCGTAATCGTTTTGCCAAAATGTCGTAATGAAATTCTACATCCGTAAATGTCGCTTTGCTGGGCAAAAAACGAATAGTGGTACCTGAGCCTTCAAATTCGCCAAACGAGGCAAGAGGGGCGACTGGCTCGCCATTTTTGTACGTTTGTTTGTAGAGCTGTCCGTTCTTGCGAACTTCGAGATGCAATTCTTCTGAAAGTGCGTTCACAACCGAAACACCTACGCCATGCAAACCGCCTGAAACTTTGTAGGCGTTGTCGTCGAATTTACCGCCTGCGTGCAATACAGTCATGATGACTTCAGCGGCAGAGCGACCTTCTTCTTCGTGAATATCGACGGGAATACCGCGACCGTCGTCAGAAACGCTTACAGAACCGTCTGTGTGAATAATTACATTCACTCCTTTGCAATATCCAGCTAACGCTTCGTCAATCGAGTTATCTACAACCTCAAAAACCATGTGATGCAATCCTGAACCGTCGTCAGTGTCGCCAATGTACATTCCTGGGCGTTTGCGAACTGCGTCTAGCCCTTTGAGAACTTGAATGTTAGTGCTGTCGTATTGCGTATTTTGATTGCTCATAGCGCGTGGTTTTTCCTGTTGCTAAAAATCTGAAAACACAATGCCCGAAAATCGGGCATCGTTTTTGGTGGCGTATTATAACCGAAATGATATTTAGAGGCGCATTGCCATGACAACGTATTTATACTTTTCGTTATTGGGTTCGTTAATGAAACAACTGCTTGAATCGTTTGCAATCGTAATTAACGCGGTGTCACCATCTAAATTCGATACGGCTTCAGATAAATATTGCGCGTTAAACGCAATAGATAATTCTTCGTCACCGTAGATAATTGCCAATTCTTCTTCGGCTTCATCATGTTCAGGATTGTGTGCGCTTATTTTTAAACTTTCACTGGTGATGTCGAAATTTACGCCTTTGAATTTTTCATTTGATAGAACCGCAACGCGGGTTAGCGAGTTTTTAAGCGTGTTTTTTTCGATTTGAATCGGATTAAAAAACGATTGTTGAAAAACTTTACTGAAATCAGGATATTTTGAATCAACCAATTTTGCTGAAAAAATCATTTCATTGATAAAAATGCGAATACTGCTATTTGAAAATTCAACACGCAATTCAATTTCATCGTTGGTGATAAGTTTGTTAAGTTCCAATACGCCTTTGCGAGGCAAAATAATTCGTGCTTCAAAACCAGTAGCTACCTCAAGTTGATCTTCGTATAACGCTAATCTATGCCCATCTGACGCGACTAATTCGAGTTTACTATTCGAAATATGTAACAGTAATCCGTTTAAGTAATACCGCACATCTTGATTTGCCATACAAAAAGTTGTTTTATCCAAAGCTCGTTTGAATTGTCCTGCGTTAATTACGAATTGATGTTCAAAATCACCTTCAGTAAATTCAGGGTAATTATCTGCTGGTAAACAATTTAACGAGAATCGACTGCGATTTGATGTGATTTTAACTTTATCGTCATTTTGCTCAAATTTGATTTCAGAACCCGCAGGTAGTAAACGACAAATGTCTAAAAATTTACGTGCAGGAACTGTTATTGAACCTGATGTTGCATCTGGTAATTCAAATTTGGAAATCAATTGAACTTCTAAATCTGTACCAGTCATTGTTATTTTTTCATTTTCAATGAATAACAATACGTTGGCTAGAACTGGCATGGTTTGGCGTTTTTCAATAACACTCACAATTTGCTGCAATGGACCAAGTAACGCTTCACGGTTGATGGTAAATTTCATAATGTTTCCTAGAAGTAAAAATATGTAATTAATAAAAAAATAAAAATTGCAAGCAAAAAAATTTATTTCGCCTATATATAAAGACTCAATATAATCAAGAATTTATAAAAATTTATATTAACATACGTTATATAATATATA
>CAINDC010000129.1 GCA_903847275.1 uncultured Pseudomonadota bacterium | reverse complement strand
GTGTTGTCAAAAACTTAAACAATACTTGAGAAACATTACAGATTTTCATATCAAACTTGAAAAAGTTTGGAAACCAGTTTGCTTGGTGACCATAGCGAGCGTGAACCACCCGATCCCATCCCGAACTCGGAAGTGAAACCGTTTAGCGTCGATGATAGTGTGGCAGTTTGCCATGCGAAAGTAGAGAATTGCCAAGCTCTTATTTTTAAGATTAAGCCCAAAATCTGATGATTTTGGGCTTTTTTGTTATTAACAATAATCGAAATTTGACGATTCAATCATGGACAATCAAGACTTCTTTTCTACACCGTCATTACTTGGCAACATTGGTGCACCATTTCTTTTAGGAATTGCGGTTGGCTATTTTGCAAAAAAAATGCTTCGCACGGCTTTATTTTTAGGTGGTGGAATGGTGGTAATGTTATTTGTCGCAGAATATTACGGTGTAGTGCATATTACCAATACGCAACTTTTGCATGTGACAGACGTTGCCGCCGAAGCTGCAAAAAATTCCAGTGATTTTTTACTTGATCGTTTATCACTTTTTACTGTAAAAGGCGTTAGTGCAACTGGTGGCTTTATACTTGGTTTTAAAATGGGGTAAAAAATGCGACTCGAAGTTCAGTTACAAATAATATAATTTTTTAGAATGTGCAATACTGTATTTTTAATCGTGTTTTTATTTGGAGGTAATTTTTATGACAAAGATTGTTGAAATCAGAGCAAGAGAAATTTTAGATTCACGCGGTAATCCAACGATTGAAGCAGATGTAATTTTAGCTTCGGGCATAATTGGAAGCGCAATGGTTCCATCTGGTGCATCTACTGGGGAGCGCGAAGCGATCGAATTACGCGACGGGGACAAAGCCCGTTATTTAGGCAAAGGTGTTTTGAATGCCGTGAAAAATGTACGAACCGAAATCCATGACGCAATTATTGGTATGGATACAAATGACCAAGCGGCTATCGACGAAAAAATGATTGCGTTGGATGGAACAGAAAGTAAAAGTCGTTTAGGCGCAAATGCGACGCTGGCTGTTTCAATGGCAGCTGCGCGTGCAGCAGCAAATGCAAAAAAACAACCGCTTTACCGATCATTAAATACGTCGGGCGAATTCATTTTGCCTGTACCGATGATGAACATTATTAATGGTGGTTCGCACGCGGATAATAGCGTCGATTTACAAGAATTCATGATTTTACCTGTCGGCGCACCAAATTTTCGCGAGGCGATTCGTTACGGAGCAGAAGTTTTTCATAACTTAGCGAAAGTTTTAAAAAACAAAGGATTAGCTACAACGGTGGGTGATGAAGGTGGTTTTGCTCCCAATTTATCATCGAACGAAGAAGCGATTGAAGTCATTTTAGAAGCAATCAAACTTGCGGGATATGAAGCAGGCAAAGATATTTACCTCGGTTTAGATGCCGCTGCTTCTGAGTATTTTCATGATGGAATTTACGATTTAGCATCTGAAAAGAAAACTTATAATTCTGCTCAAATGGCTGATTTCTTTGTTGATTGGGTGAATCGTTATCCAATTATCAGCATTGAAGACGGTTTCGACGAAAATGATTGGGATGGTTGGAAACTGATGACCGAAAAATTAGGTGGGCGTATCCAACTCGTAGGCGACGATTTGTTTGTGACGAATCCCAAAATTTTGCAACAAGGCATTGATAAAAATATCGCTAATTCAATTTTGATTAAAGTGAACCAAATCGGCACGTTAACCGAAACATTTGCAGCTGTCACAATGGCACACAAAGCGGGATATTCTGCGGTCATGTCACATCGTTCGGGTGAAACTGAAGACACCACGATCGCTGATTTAGCAGTGGCAACTGGAACAGGTCAAATCAAAACAGGTTCGTTAAGTCGTTCGGATCGTGTAGCGAAATATAATCGCCTCATGCGAATTGAAGAAGAACTCGGTGATTTAGCAAAATTCGCAGGTCGTAGCGCGTTCAAAATGCTTTAAAAGTGGAGCGGCGTACAAACTGAAATTTGTACGCCAATTTTTATGAAAATTATCTTTCTTATCCTCATTGTTTTAATTGCACAATTGCAATATCGACTATGGTTTGGTGACGGCAGCATTTCCCAAATTGACATCTATCAAACTCGTTTAAACGATTTAAAAATTCAAGTTGAAGAAAAAAAACACCGTAACGATATGCTTTATGCGGAAGTTTTAGATTTACGCAAAGGACAAGAAGCCGTCGAAGAACGCGCTCGTGACGAATTAGGCATGATTAAATCGGGTGAAACTTTCATTCAAGTTATCGAATAACAAATTAAAAATTAACATGACAAAACAACGCAAAGCAGTCGCCCTAATTTCGGGTGGCTTAGATTCACTTCTTGCGGTGAAAATGATTCAAGAACAAGGTATTTATGTCGAAGGCATTAACTTTTTCACTGGTTTTTGTGTTGAAGGACATACGCACGCGATTCGTAATAATGATAAAGAAAAAGCAAAACGCAATAACGCGCTGTGGTCAGCGGAACAGCTCGGCATAAAACTTCATATTATTGACGTTATCGACGAATACAAAGACGTGCTGATTAACCCGAAACATGGTTATGGCACAAATATGAATCCATGTTTAGATTGCAAAATTTTTATGGTTCAAAAAGCAAAACAATGGATTCAGGAAAACGGTTTTGATTTTATTATTACAGGCGAAGTTTTGGGGCAGCGTCCGATGTCACAAACGAAATCGAAATTTCCCATCGTTGCAAAACAATCGGGTGCAGACGATTTGTTAGTGCGTCCATTATGTGCTAGAAATTTAGAACCGACTTTGCCAGAAATTGAAGGCTGGTTAGATCGTGAAAAATTGGGTAATTTGTCAGGGCGTTCACGCAAACCACAATTTGCAATGGCGAAAGAGTTTGGTTTTGAAGATTTCGCTCAACCCGCAGGTGGCTGTTGTTTTTTAACGGACAAATTTTATTCTGCGAAATTAGTCGATTTGTGGCAGTCAAATGGGCATAAGGAATATGAATTCGACGATATTATGTTGCTTAAAGTTGGGCGACATATTCGTCCCGCCCCCCATTTTAAAATCATTATTGCGCGTGATGAAGGCGAAGGGCGTTTTATGCAGGGTTATCGCAAAGAATTCATTAGCATTAATCCCGATAGCCATCGAGGTTCACTTGCCTTAATTGATGGAACGCCAACTGCCGAAGATTTAGAATTAGTTGCCAGCATTGTGGCGCGTTACGGTCAAGGTAAAAATGAAGAAATTGTCACGATGACAATTGCTCAAAAAAATGGCGATAAACGCGATTTAGACGTTAAACCCTTCAACGACGATGCAAAACTTGCCGAGTGGCAGGTTTAAACTTTTTACTTTTCAAATATTAAAAAATCATGCAAGAAATCAATCCGATAAAAAACAAACTCTCTGATTTAAAAAGCCGTGTCAATGCACTTCGGGGGTATCTTTGACTTTGAAACCAAGCATGAACGTTTAACCGAAGTTTTACGCGAATTAGAAGACCCAAAAATCTGGGAAAATCCTCAACTTGCACAAGAATTAGGCAAAGAACGCGGACAATTAGAACTCGTCGTGAATGGTTTAATTGAACTCACACGCGGTTTAGACGATGCAGAAGAATTGCTCGAAATGGCGGTTGAAGAGGACGATTCGGATACGGTCGATATTGTCGCCAACGATGTTGAAGGCTTTGAAAAACACGTTTCTAATTTAGAATTCCGCCGTATGTTTTCGGGGAAAATGGACGCGAATAATGCGTTTTTGGATATTCAATCAGGGTCAGGCGGCACGGAAGCTCAAGATTGGGCTTCGATTTTGGAACGAATGTTTTTGCGTTGGGGGGAACGAAAAGGTTTTAAAACTGAATTGATTGAAGAATCACAAGGCGACGTAGCGGGAATTAAAAGTGCGACGATTCGTTTTGAAGGTGAATATGCGTTTGGTTGGTTGCGAACCGAAACAGGCGTGCATCGTTTGGTGAGAAAATCGCCATTTGATTCGGGAAATCGCCGTCACACATCGTTTGCATCGGTTTTTGTGTCGCCCGAAATTGATGATGATATTGAAATCGAAATCAATCCCGCCGATATTCGCACAGACGTTTATCGCGCAAGCGGCGCGGGTGGTCAGCATATCAATAAAACTGAATCTGCGGTGCGTTTAACACACGCGCCTTCTGGGATTGTGGTGCAATGTCAAAATGACCGCTCACAACACAAAAATCGTGATACAGCAATGAAACAGTTGAAAGCGAAGTTGTACGAACTCGAAATGAGGAAGCGTAACGAAGGTCAGCAACTCATTGAAGACAGCAAATCGGATATTGGTTGGGGCAGTCAAATTCGTTCGTATGTATTAGACCAATCGCGGATTAAAGATTTACGAACGGGCGTTGAAGTTGGTAATACACAAGGCGTTTTGGACGGCGATTTGGATATTTTTATTGAAGCCAGTTTAAAAAGCGGCTTGTGATGTGTGAAAATTTAACACTTCCAATTTGGGCGCACGCTTATGATTCACCAATAGGAAAGGGCATAATTCGCACGTTGCCCGAAGATTTTATTGTCGAAGAAACCTTAGCTTTTGAACCGTCAGGAAGCGGCGAACACATTTTTTTGCAGATTCAAAAAACGGGCGAAAATACCGAATATGTAGCGCGACAACTCGCACGATTTGCGAATGTTCGTCAGCGTGATATTGGTTTTGCAGGCATGAAAGACCGACACGCGATAACGACGCAATGGTTTAGCGTGTGGCTGCCAAAAGGTGATGAACCGAATTGGCAAAATTTTGAGGCGGATGGTTTTAAAATTTTATCTATTACGCGTCACGCTCGAAAATTAAAACGTGGTGCGTTAGCAAATAACCGTTTTGAGTTGACGATTCGAGAATGGCACGGCGATAAAACCAAAACCATTGAACAATTAACCGCAATAAAAAATCACGGCGTACCAAATTATTATGGTTCGCAACGTTTTGGAAATGGCGGTCAAAATGTCGTCAAAGCGTTAGCCATGTTTGAAGGCGCGAAAATTGGACGTGAGCAACGAAGTTTATATTTATCTGCCGCGCGGTCATTTTTGTTTAATCACATTTTGTCAGGGCGCATTGAACACGAAAGTTGGGCAACAGGTTTGAATGGCGACGTATTTATGATTGATGGTTCACACAGTTGTTTTTCGTGTGAAACGATGGATGACGATATTCGCGAACGATTGGCACAAAATACTTTGCATCCAACTGGCGCGTTATTTGGCAAAGGTGAATTGCGTTCAACAGCTTTGGCGCGTGAGTTTGAACAAAATGTGTTTGAAAAATATAATGAATTGACAAAAGGGTTGATTGCATTTGGATTGGAATCTGATCATCGTGCCTTGCGGGTGAATGTTTCAAATTTAATGTGGGAATTTGATGGCGATATTCTCAAATTAAAATTTAATTTACCCGCAGGTAGTTACGCGACGTCTGTATTGCGTGAAATAATTACCGATTAGCACAATCTACTCAATACTTCCTGAGCAATTTTTTGGCGGCATAATTGCTCTTTGATTTTGCATTTTTCCAGTATTTCTGCCGCTAGCGATTCTGCAAATTCTGCGTCACTCATTTCTGAATAATCTAATTTCTTTTCTTCTGCGTTATGCACTGTGGTTAAATTAAAATAAGTTTGTGTAATCTGCTCTTCCGCTAAGCTACTGGATTTTTCAAAATTTAGTTGATTTTCAATCTGTGAAAATTCTTTTGTTTCGAGTATTTCAACTGCTTCGGGTTCGGTCGATTTTTTAAGTGAAAATGAAAAATCATTAAAATCTAATTCCATTTCAGCAACTTTTTCGTCGGTCGATATTTCAAATGCTAAAACTTCAGGTTCTGCTGCTTCATCGATTGAAAATCCACTAAAATCTAATTCCATTTCAGCAACTTTTTCGTCGGTCGATATTTCAAATGCTAAAACTTCAGGTTCTGCTGCTGCTTCATCGATTGAAAATCCACTAAAATCTAAATCAAAAGTCGGTTCTTTCTGTTCAGTTTCTAATGATTTACTATTTAAAAAATCTTCTGTGGTTGATTCGCCAAAAATAATTTCTTTATCGTCAGAATTATCGAAATTCATCATGTCAAAGTCAACGTTATCCATTGAAAACATTTTATCAATCGACGTATCTGAAGAAATAGCGGGTGAATTAAAAATCAAGGCTTCTGGATAAAAATCTGACGCAAGATTAGAAACTTCTGTCCAAAACTCAGGTAAATCTTTTTTGCCTAATTCAGCTAATTCAAATACAAAATTTTTAAATTCAATTTTATTTTTTTCAGTCACATAAAGTGTTAACAATCGAAGAGCATAATTATGCGCGTCGGGTTGTTTGGTAAATTCGTCATGTAATAATTTTTGGGCAAGCTCATGATTACCATACGAACAATAAACATCAGCTTTGTACAATATATCATCGTCACTTTTTTTATCAGTAGCGGCGGCATCATTATTCGCGAAATCATTCAATCCAAATGACAGTTCTTCAAAATCTGCAGTGTATGAATCAAATTCATCATCAAACATTTTGTCTAAAGAATTAGCTGTTTTTTGTTCGTTATTATTCATAGTTTCGTTAATATCACTTTCTGGAGTTTCAAGGAGAATTTCTGAGTCAGGATTTTTTGCTTTATTTCGAGTCCGTATTTGCAGCCAACCAAGAACGCCTAAAAGCAATGAACCCACACCACCTGCAACGTAATAATACACATCCGCTGGAATTCCAAAATAATTTTCGGGTGTGGAGGTTGTCGATGAAGCGGTGGGAACAATAATCGGTGCAGGTAGTGGTGCAACTTTTGGTGTTTCGATAGGTTGCGGTGGTAATACAGCAACTGTTTCTTCAGGCACGATGGCTGTTGGTACTGCGATTGGTAAAGTTGGTGCGGCTACAGATTCAGGCGTAGCAGTAGTAGGCACAATAGGTAAAATCACCGCAGGATTTTCTGTTACTGTTGGCGTTTTCAACACCACCATTTCAGCATCTTTTTCAGCAATTGTTTTTTGCATTACAGATAGTTGTTTTTCTAATTCAACTACTTTTTGTTTAGCGTCAGCTGATTCAATTGGCGTTTGATTTATAGGAGCAATAGTTTTGTGTATATTTTTGCCTGTCTGTGTGTGACTCTGTTTAGCTTTAGATTTTTTAGGTTTAACGTTTGAAAATTCAGCTGGAATTTTTAACATTTTTCCTGCAATTAAAGCGCGAGATTCATTCGCATAAAACGCATCAGGATTCGCGATATAAATTGCCGCCAACATTCGATTAACAGACACATTATTTTGTTCATTAAATTGTGCAGCAATACTCCACAAAGTTTCATTTTCGCGAACTGGTCCATAAGTTCTTTCATTAGTAGATGAATAATGTGTTGGTGCAGAAATAAATCGTTGTGCTAAATCCGATTTTTTTGGTGTCGATTCTGGCAAAAGTTGCGTAGATTGGTACGCCGATGGTGGATCAACCAATACTGTAAATTCACGATATAACGTACCTTTTGAGCTTTTAATTTCAAGCAAAAAATCTAAAAATGGTTCTTTCAAAACTTCGGCAGAACTCAGTTTTATGGCAGTTTTGCCATTTTCGATAACGGTTGTAAATTTTATTTTAGATAAAAATACTGTCCAAGGAATTCCTGCTTCGTCGAACTTTGAATTAGATGCCAAGCCGATTTGAAGGTCGTTGCTTTTTTCACCTTCAGATAAAATTAAAGAAATTTCAGCTTGTAAATTTTGATTAAGAGCAGATTGCAAGTGCATTTCACCAATGCCAAGCGCAGAACTAGGTGAACTAGCTAAAAAAGCAGTTGTGGCTAATGCTGTGGTCAAATAACGGACATTACTTTTTTTCATAATTTTAGGGGCAGAATATTTTTTACCATGAACAGAATCGGGCAAAGAAGCCCACGAATATGTTTATGTATCTGCAATATGAAAGCCAATAAGCAACAATGCAATTATTTCAATAAGTTAAAGAATATACGCCAAGAATATGGCGAATCTTTATTATCGGCAGGTCATCGTAAATCATAAGAAATTATTCGTTTTAATTTATTTACACGAAAAAAGCGCAAATTGACGGTTAATGCTAGAATTACACATATAATTTTTACGCGCCTGATGAGTTCATTTCATGTTGTTACGACCCGCTTTACCTCACTACTTTTTTTTTGTATATTTACTGTTTCAAAACGTGGCTTTTGCTGATGATTATTCCGCATTATTGACCACTTCACCGACAACCGTAAACCAAGAAATCATCTCGATTTTAAACACTAAACAAAATTCATTGCTTACGCGTGCCGATTTTGAATATCGTGCCGAAGATGTAGATGCACTTTATAAAACGACCAATTACACACCGCTTTGGTTGGGTAATCCACAAAATGTGGCTGATGTTCTTGCACTACTTTCAAACGCAGCAGCGGAAGGTTTGAAAACAGACGATTATTCTGTGATGGCATTGCAGCAAAAATTGCCATTTATTCAATTATTGAAACCTGAAGCGACAGTAGATTTAGCATTGTATGACACTGCGTTGACCATTTCATTAGTACGTTTTTTACATGATATTCATTATGGGCGCGTCAATCCGCATAGCGTTGGATTTAATATCAAGCTTCGTTCACAAAAAAATATCGATTTCCCACAAGTAATTAAAACCGCGTTGGATGAAGGCAAAATTGCACAGTTGGCACAAATGGCAGAGCCTAATTTGTCGCAATATCGGCAATTGCGTTCTGCGTTGGCGACGTATCGGGAACCCTTGCTCACTTCGCAATCGACTGATGAAAAGCCTCATAAAAAAAGCAAAGTTAAAAAAATTATTCATCCAATAGAGCGAATTATTAAAATTGAATTAGCTATGGAGCGTTTACGTTGGTTGCCTGAAATGACAACAGGGCAGTCAATTATCGTAAACATTCCCGCGTTTCAGTTATGGGGAATTGATTCGGCTAATCAAGAAAATACGCAGCCTTTAAATTTGAACGTAGTCGTCGGTAAAGCCTTTAAAACGCAAACACCGATTATTATGGCAGATATGAATTCCGTAGAATTTATGCCTTATTGGAATGTGCCACCCAGTATTTTGAAAAAAGAAATTATGCCGAAACTTGCCCATAATCCAGGTTATTTATCAGGACAAAATATGGAAGTGATTTCATTAAAAGGTGGCGGAATGCGTGTGCGTCAACGTCCTGGTGGCAGAAATGCGTTGGGTAGAATTAAATTTATTTTTCCTAATAGCGAAGGCGTTTATTTACATGATACACCGTCGAAAGCATTATTTAGTCGTCCTCGCCGTGATTTCAGCCACGGTTGTGTGCGTGTTCAAAACCCAAGTGAATTAGCAAAATTTGTGTTGAGAAATCAAGATGGTTGGACACAAGATCGGATTGCTTCAACGCTTTCAAATAGCACACATCATCAAGTTAATTTAAAAACGACGATTCCTGTTTTGTTTTTTTACACCACCGCGTTTTATGAACAAAGCGATAAATTGACATTTTACAGTGACATTTATGGACACGATGCCACATTGTTGGCGGCATTGGCAAAAACAAATGACGTACCTGATTCTTCGTTAATTACTACTGAGCCTTTGCACACACCCATATTTGAACCCGATGACAGCCAGCTGTCTTCAATGCCGCCGCCAACTCATGAACCGTTGATCCCGTAGTCATAACATCATCAACGATGGCGACGTGTTTAGCGCGAAAATTGGGTGATACCGAAAATGCATTTTTCATATTGTCATTGCGTTGATCACCACTCAAACCGACTTGATGTGCGGTGTCACGATGCCGTTGGCAACTATTTAAATCCAACGGCACAGACAAACTTTTAGCGAGAACGCGAGCAATTTCAATCGATTGATTAAAGCCGCGTTCTCGATAACGATTTTTATGCAATGGCACTGGAATAATGCAATCGGGCAATTCCGCCGTTTGTTTTAAATAATCCGCCAGCAAACTACCAAGTAATCGCGCACTTGGATAATGGCTGTGAAATTTGAGTTGAATAATCAAATATCGAATGGTGCCATGATGCACAAACGGCGCAAGTGTTTCATCGAATGCAGGCGGATTTTCGACACAATCGGGACAAAGGGCAATTTGTGAATGGGGCGCGTCGAAATCACTGGCGCAACGATAACAACGGGGCGAATTTTTTGGCAATTCCAAATAACACGCCGCACACAAATCACGATGTTCAACGCCTTTGTCACCGCATAAAATACAACGTGACGGTATTAAATAAGACAGATAATTTTGTAAAATTTTAATCATATTTTTAGGAGTTTTTGTAAATGACCAGTTCAGTAATTCGCCACGATTGGCAAGCCGCCGAAGTTTTAGATTTATATGCGTTACCGTTTAACGATTTGTTATTTAAAGCGCAAACCATTCACCGTGAAAATTTTAATCCCAACGAAGTACAAATCAGTAGTTTATTGAGTATTAAAACAGGTTCATGCTCAGAAGATTGTGGCTATTGCCCTCAAAGTGCGCGGTATGATTCGGGCGTAAAATCTGAACCTTTGATGCCGATTGACGAAGTTTTACAAGCCGCACAATTGGCAAAATCTCAAGGCGCGACACGCTTTTGCATGGGCGCGGCATGGCGTAAACCGAAAGACAAAGACATCGAGCGCGTCGTCGAAATGGTGCAGGGCGTGAAAGCCTTGGGCATGGAAACGTGCGTCACGTTAGGAATGCTCACCGATGAACAAACTGAAAGTTTAAAAGCGGGCGGGCTGGATTACTACAATCACAATTTAGACACATCCGAAGATTATTATTCTGAAGTGATTACAACGCGGACTTATCAGGATCGTTTAGACACGTTGGAACGCGTGCGGAATTCGGGTATTAACGTGTGTTGTGGTGGAATTGTCGGCATGGGCGAAAGTGATTTAGACCGTGCGAATTTGTTAATTCAATTGGCGAATATGCCGCAACATCCTGAAAGTGTACCAGTCAATATGTTGGTGCAAGTCGAAGGTACGCCACTGATGGGAACCGAGCAACTTGACCCATTGATGTTTGTTCGCACAATTGCAGTGGCGAAAATTATGATGCCAAAATCGCGTGTGCGTTTGTCGGCAGGACGTAATGAAATGAGCGATGAAATGCAGGCATTATGCTTTTTTGCTGGCGCAAATTCGATTTTTTATGGTGATAAATTACTCACCACTGATAATCCGATGACGAATCACGATTTGAAATTGTTTAACCGATTAGGTTTGAAATCGGCGGGTTCGAGTTACGGATAGTCCCCACAAACCCATAAGTATCTACACAAGTTTTCAATCGATTGATTTCACTAATGTTTTTCAATAGCACCATTCGGTAAAACGATAGAAATATCAATAAGATGCAATATTTGAGTAGGGGTGCTGATTCCATTTAATGTACTGCCGCCCCCTGAAATTGATCAAATTTCGATAGTCCCCACAAACCAATGCAGGTGAGAATTTAAGGCAGTTTTGGTTCAAAATATCCCAAAAAACGAGAGATTTTGATTATGACTAAAAAGTTAAGCGTAGACCTAAAATTATTTTGTCCACGAGAAGATTGCCC
>CAINDC010000128.1 GCA_903847275.1 uncultured Pseudomonadota bacterium | reverse complement strand
GTTCCCGCGCCAAACGTCAGCATTAACAAACCACCATCTAAAATGGTCGGTGCAGAAGTCGCTTTCACTGCCATCGCAAACGTAAGCGGGCAGGGCATTAAACCATTCATTAAACCCGCGAGTGATGCACCAATAATGCCGCCTTTAGTACGCGAAGCCGCATAACCTTTGCGAATAAACACCATGGGAATTAAACGAATCGAACCTTGAAAGGGAATCCAACCCAAAATCCCAAACGCTAAAACAATCACCACTGCACCAATAAACATTTGCAAAATGCTTTGAACTTTTCCGAAAATCCCGCTTGAAATTAGAACCATGCCCATTGCCGCTGCTGCAAAACCAACAAGGGTATAAATGCTAATACGCGCAAATTGATAAAACAAATAAGGTAAATAACTGCGTGTCGCTGTCGAATTCATAAAATAACCTGAAACCAACGCCCCACACATTCCTAAACAATGTCCACTTCCCAACATTCCTGCCATAAATGCCAAGCCGTAATCAAAGCCGCCAGATACCGTCATGACATGCATACTGTGATTCATTGTTGAATGATCCATTTTCTTTCCTTTGTTGTAAATTCCGACATTGAGCGGGTAGATAATCCCCTCAAATCAATGCAGATGAGAATTTAAAGCAATTTTGGTTCAAAATAGGCGGTGGTGCATAAATAAAAACCTTAAATTGTCACCTTGCATTGGTTTGTAGGGACTATCAAAAATCACGCATATTCTTGAATCGGCAATTCCATAATGCCGTCCATTTCAACGCCAGCATCTTTCGGCAAAGCCGCTACGCCAATTGCTGCACGCGCAGGATAAGGCTCATTAAAATAACGCCCCATAATTTCATTCACAATCGGGAAATGTGCCAAATCGGTTAAAAATACATTTAATTTCACAATATCATTTAAATCGCCACCCGCCGCGTGAGCAACCGCTTGGATGTTT
Organism: uncultured Pseudomonadota bacterium; assembly: GCA_903847275.1. GTDB lineage: Bacteria > Pseudomonadota > Gammaproteobacteria > Methylococcales > Methylomonadaceae > UBA10906. Next base: position 8,326 of record CAINDC010000128.1, on the reverse strand, counting down.
TCAAAAACTTGCGTGATTTCAGCAATAATGTCGCCTTCCACCATCGTCATCGTTGCTGGAACGAGTGGAATTTGACCCGATAAATAAACTGTTCGATTCGCTTTAACCGCTTGTGAATAAGTGCCAATCGCTTGAGGAGCAAGCGTTGTGTGGATAATTTCTTTTGTCATTTGTAAGTCTCTTTGTGTGAAAAATTAAAAAGTAGATTCAACAAGTAATTGTTGAAAAGCAGCAAATAATTTTGCCATGTAAGCAGGTTTATAAGGAAATAAATCGACCGAATCAATCGCGTGAACAATCATGCAACTATCGATTTCAAAAATTAGCAACTCACCGTTTGGCGTTTCGCTGCAATCAATACCAATGTAATCTAAGCCTGTGCGCTCATAAATTGTTTTGAAAGCAGTGGCGTGTTTTTTCGCAAACGTATCGTTGAAATCGTGCATCACTTGCGCTTCTTCGGCACGCTTAATGGCATCTTCCGCCATTCCAGCATTCAAATAATGAATCATCCAATGGTCAGAAATTGCCAAATGTGCCAAAAACGGTTGCCCTGAAATGAGCATCACACGATATTTGCGAAACAAACCGTCCGCATTGCGATAATCGACAAATTTCGCCACGAAAAACTCGTTGTAACTTTGCCGTTCAATGTAATTATTTAACGCCGTTGACGATTCAATTTTTTCTAAATCATGCCCCGCGTGCGAATCAACGGGACGAATAATTAACGGATAATCGAATTGTTCTGGATGGATATTTTCAGCCAAATAACGCACCGTTTCTGGCATCAAAATTCCCGCCGCATTCGCCAATAATTGACACGCCGCATCACGCGACATTTTGGCAATATATTCGGGTTTGTTTAAAACAGGTTTATTCCATTTTGCCAAAATTGGTTCAAGTTGTTTTAACAGTGGCAAGTTTTCTTCTGATTCTGCAATCGCGACGAATAAAACATCGTGTTTAGGTAAATCTTCATTCAACGCACCCGCCACCGTGAATAAATCTTCGGTTACATAAAATTGAGTCAATTCAATGTCTGAATTCTTGAGTAAAAATTCAATCGGGGTGTTCGCCATCAAATCTCCTGCACTCATTAACGCCAATACACGCAAACTTGGATTTTTCACAGATAATCTGTAAGTACGTTGTATTTCAATTGCTTGCATTTGAATTTGTAACGCTAATTCACGGTTTCCACGCAATTGTAAAACTGTTGCTAAATCCATCAACGCATTTGCATCATCAAGATTCTCTGCTGTTTTATCGATTAACATTTGTCCAAGCGGTGAAATATCAACATTTGCGTGAGCCAATCGCATGAGTTCAACTAAACCAATAAAAGGCGTTTTTGCTAATACATTTAAATCTAAAATTTGTTTCATAAAGTATTGTTTAAAGTTAAGGCGTTACCAAATTTCAACGTAGTTGCCAGCAAAATATCAATATCATTTTCAGTCGTGCGGTGATTTACAATCGCGGCACGAATCGCCACATTTCCATTTAGTGTCGTTGACGATGGCGCAACAATTCCCGATTCTTGCAATTGAATAACCAGCTCTGTATTCACGCGATTTGCGTCCTCGCAACGATAACGAAAACACACGATATTTAACGCTACAGGTGCAAGTAATTCTAGTTCTGGTGTGGCTTCAATGCGTTGTTTTAGATATTGCGCCAATTCACAAGTATGCGCCACGACTTGCCCGAGTTTTTCGTTGCCATAAACACTTAATGTGAACCACGTTTTTAACGCCCGAAAACCTCGTGATAAATCCAATCCTAAATCGCACGCCCATGGCGAATTTGCTGACAAACCACGTTCTTGTCGTTGTAAATAAGCAGCGGGTGAAGCAAAAGTTTTTTGATGAATGTCACTATCTCGAACTAACACAAACCCAGCGTCATAAGGCACTTGCCCCCATTTGTGAAAATCAAACGCAATCGAATCGGCAAGTTCAATTCCTGCTAAACGTGGCGCGATTTCGGGTGCAAGCATTGCTAATGCGCCAAACGCGCCGTCGATATGAAACCAAATCTTTTCACGCTGACATAATACGGCGATTTTTTGTAAATCATCAATCGCGCCAACGTCTACTGTTCCAACCGTTGCCACGACTAAAAACGGAGTTTTTCCTGCTTGTTTATCTGCAATAATCGCTTGTTCTAATGCGAAAACATTGATTTCATAATTTGCATTGACGGGGATTTTTCGCAAAGCATTTGTGCCGATGCCAGAAATATCTAAAGCTTGCGCGACGCTAATGTGTGCAGCCGTTGAAGTGTAGGCGGTTAATTTGGGGAAATTTTGCAAACCTATTTGTCGAGTTTCTGTACCTAAAAACTTTGTTTTAGCACATAAACAGCCAATTAAATTCGCCATCGATGTTCCTGTGACAAACAAACCGCTTGCCGTTGCAGGAAAACCAAATAAATCTCGTACCCAACGCATCACTTGACGTTCAATTTCAACGGGGGCTTGATTACGTCCGCCTAAATTTGCGTTCAAACCTGCTGCCAACATTTCTGCCATCATGCCAACTGGCGTGCCACCGCCATGAACCCAACCCACAAAACGAGGATGTGCATTACCGACAGCATAAGGCAAAATGTTTTGCATAAAATCAGCGTGTGTTTCGACTAAGTTTTTTTCCGTAAGCGACGAACGTAAATGCGCTTGAACATCATCGGGCATCGGTTGCCACACGTCTCTCGCATTTAAACCCTCTGTGTAATCCAACATATCGTCGAGCATTTTGTGTGCTTGAATACGAAACGCTGTCCAATCAGTAGGGTCTAACGATTTTCCAGCTGTTTCAAACATCGTCGCGCCATGTTGAATAAGGATTCTTGGCAAGATTATTATTGTAATAACGTACATCTTGCGTAACTTCCTCGCCAATCCAATCGGGTTTTGCAAAGATTTCATCCAGCGCGTCTAATTCGATTTCGGCGACAATCAAGCCGCGATTTTCGCCGTCAAATTCATCGATTTCCCACAAATGTTTTTTGTGGGTAACAAAATGGCGCGTTTTTTCGATGACAGGTTTTAAACACAAATTATTCAAAATTTCGTGCGCGTCAGCAAGCGGGATTTCATATTCATATTCAGAACGTTGTGTGCCAATCGTTGCACTTTTGATATTGATCCACGCTTGTTTATCGCTAATTCGTACACGAATCGAGCTAGTCGCTTGTGAACTCAAATAACCTTGTTTGTAAATGACAGAATGACTCACATGTTCGCGCCAGCCATCGTTTGCGAGTAAAAATTTGTATTCAATTTCAATAGCCATTTTCAACCTTAGCGCGAATGGCTGCCATCACAATACGGGGCATTTTTTGTTTTACCACACGCACACAAATAAACCGTTTTAGTTTCTTCTGCGATGAATTTTAGTGATTTTTTGTCAGTATCAGCCGTTTTATGTGCGCCATCACAAAGTGGCATCGTGCCGCTTAAACCACAACTGCACCATCCGTAAGTTTCGCCAGATTGAACGTCGATGGGCATTGGTGCTTTATATTTTTCAGTCATTTGATTTTTTTCCAGTAAGAATAAAGGTAGTGTTGCACTTTTAAATGTTGAGTCATGATTTATGTCAATTCATTGGAAGATTCAGTTTGAAGGACTAAAGATTGCCATATTTTTGGTATTTATACACCAACGCTGCGGCTGAGTAGTAACGGTTTTACTGCACGTCAAGACTTTCCAAGTATTGAGCAATAACTTTTCCTGCAATCGGCGCGGCAACTGAACCACCGTGACCTCCATTTTCAACCACCACTGCCACGGCAATTTTAGGATTTTCAGCGGGAGCAAATGCAATAAAAAGTGCGTGGTCATGTAATTTAAAATCAATAGAATTTTCGTTGTATCGCGCTTCTTGTTTAATGTTAAAAACCTGTGCAGTTCCTGTTTTTCCTGCGATGTGATAAGTAATATGTTTGCCGATATTTTTTGCTGTCCCTTGTGAATCATGCACCACATTCACCATCGCATCGGTAATGTGCTGGATATTGATAGGATTTAATGGAATGACTTTTTTGCCAAGATTTTCAGTTCCTGCACTGGTTTCAGTTGTCGAAACAATTTTATCAACTAAAAATGGCGTGACCACCGTTCCACCATTTGCTAACGTTGCTGTGGCTCGTGCTAATTGAACAGGTGTTACCTGCAAAAAACCTTGTCCAATACCTGTAATCAATGTTTCACCTGGATACCAAGCTTGTTTTTTCTGTTGTTGTTTCCATTCGCGCGATGGTAATAAGCCTGTTTTTTCACCTACCAAATCAATGCCTGTTTTTTCACCAAAACCAAATTGCTGCAAAAACGTGTGCATATTATCAATACCTAAAACCGATGCCAAACTGTAAAAATACACGTCACATGATTCGGTAATCGCTTCACTCATGTTCACCGCGCCATGACCACCGTGTTTCCAATCACGATATTTATGCGGTACGTTCGGCAATTGATAATAACCAGGGCAATAATGTTTTTGTTCAAAACTAACCGCGTTATATTCCAATCCTGCTAATGCTACAAATGGCTTTAATGTTGACCCTGGTGGATATAAACCACGCAACGCACGATTATAAAGTGGCTGATTTTCAGACGATTGCAATGCTTGATACGCGTCGTAATCAATGCCAACGACAAATGGATTCGGATCAAATCCTGGACGACTTGAAAACACCAATACACCACCTGTTTTTATATCAAGCGCGACGACTGCACCGTTATAACCTTCGAGTGCGTCGTAAGCTGTTTTTTGTAAATCAATATCCAGCGTTAAATATAAATTCGCACCTGTCACAGGTGAAACGGTATTAAATGTATTGATGGCACGAGATTGCACATTGGTTTCAATTTCAGCGTAACCCGTTTTACCGTGTAATTGTGATTCATAAAAACTTTCAATACCCAATTTTCCAACGTGACTTGAACCGCGATATTCGGATAACGACAGCGTTTTCATTTCTGCTTCATTGATTCGACTGACATAGCCAACCACATGAGCTGCCAAATCAGCGTAAGGATAATGACGCACAAGACGCGATTGAATATCCACACCTGGAAAATAAGGACGTACCACCGCAAATTTTGCAATTTCTTCATCGGTCATACTGAGTAATAGCGGTGTACTAATAAAACGTTTTTGACGTTTTCGTTGTTTTTGAAATTGCTCTATTTTTTCATTTGGAATGTTCAGTAATTCTTGTAACTTCGTTAATGTTCCGTCTAAATCTTCAATTTGTTCGGGGATAAGTTCAAGGCTAAATGATTGAGTATTTTCAGCGAGAATTTTTCCGTTGCGGTCGTAAATCATGCCGCGTGTCGGAACAAGCGGCTGAATTTTTACGCTATTTTCTTTGGCGAGCGTAGCGTAATGTTCGTGACCAACAATTTGTAAATAAATCAAACGAACGCCTAATCCAATCGTCAACAAAACGACAATGCAAAAAGCCGCGATGATACGATTAACGAAAACTTGATTTTCGACCGAATTATCTTTTAGCGTGTAAAGGCGGGACATGAATGGGATATTTTTCTAAGTGAATATCAGAAAAATATAAGACGGTCGCTGTGTTTTTGCCAGTATCAACTCAGTAACCTTCTGCATGCAATTCCAGCTCGTTTAACGGCGTATCAATTCGATATACCTTTGTTTTCACTGAACCATCATCATATAAATCAATCATTCGACAACCAGGCGGCGTTCTATCCATTGCAAAATCTGCGCTATTTAATGCAAATTGAAAGCACGTTGATGGCGTACCAAATATCGAAACATCTCCAAATTTTTTGTCCATTTCTTGATGAATATGACCATTCGTAATCACTCGCACGTTTGGATAACGCGCCACAATATCCAAAAATGCTTGGCTGTTTTCAATCGTCATCGTGTCTAACCAGGTGCTACCTGTTGGTAAGCAATTGTGATGCATTGCGATTAAAGTAAATAAATCGCTTTTTTCTTGTAAGCATTTTTCTAAAAATTCTAATTCTGATGATTCTAAACGCCCAGCTTCGCTGCCTATAATCTGACTGTTAAGCATAATAATTTGCCACCTTTCCAAAATTGTTTGTTTATGGCAGCTCACTTGCGGCGTATTTAGAATTTGTTGCATCAATGGGTAATCGTCATGATTTCCCGCCAAACATAAAGCAGGGATTTTGTATTCTTCAACCTTTTGCAAAATTCGCTCATAACTCGCTGTGCAAGGTGATTGCGCTAAATCACCTGTTAATAAAATTAAATCATAATTCGATTTTTGTGCAAAAGCGTTCGCCAAAACAGTATGAAAGTAATGTTCAGTTTTAACACCTAATAATGTGCTTTCAACAGTAGGTAAAACATGTAAATCGGTGAGTTGTAATAACGATAGGCAAGGAGATTTCATTTGATATTACTCAATAGTTTTAAAAAGAATTTTAGAGTTTCGTTGTGGATTATAAAGGGCTTTCAAAAAATCAGGAACATTCGTCCATTCACTCGTTGTAAAACCTCGTTCGATAAACCATTGCGCTGTTTGCGTTGACAGCACAAAAATAGTTTTCACGCTTTGTGTTTTTGCTAAGGTCAGAGCAGTTGAAAATAAACGTTGTCCGCGTGCGCCACCTCGATAATCCTGATGAATGGCAAGACACGCAAGAACGGCAAAATCCTCAATTGCGTTAATGTGTAACGCGGTGCAACCAATAATCAAACCATCACGCTCCAGCACAACATAATCATCAATTTCCATTTCAATTTTTTCGCGTGAACGTTTTGCCAAAATGCCTTGTTGTTCGAGTGGTTTAATCAATTCCAAAATGCCGCCAATGTCATTTAAAGTCGCGGCGCGGCAAATTTCATACGGTGCAGAACTGATTAATGTACCGACACCGTCACGAGTGAAAAGTTCTTGTAACAATGCGCCATCAATATGCCTATTCAATAAATGCACACGCGCAATTCCTGCATCGCAACTTTCTATCGCGGCATTTAACGCGAATTCAGAAGGAATTTTGTTTAATTCATCCGTCGTTAATTGAGCAATCAATTTTCCATTTTCATCAACACAACTTTTTTCAGTTAAAAAAATCAATTTCTCTGCATTCAACGCAATAGCTACAGATGTTGCAACTTGTTCTGCTGACAAATTAAATACGTCACCACTCGGCGAATAACCGATGGGTGAAATCAACACCAGATTATTTTGTTCAAGTTGGGCGTGAATTGCTGTGCTGTTTATTCGTCGCACTTCGCCAGTGTTTGCGTAATCCACGCCATCAATCACGCCAATCGGTTTTGCAACAATAAAATTTCCTGAGGCAACTTTGAGTTCAGCATTTGCCATTGGTGAATTTGCAAGTCCCATCGAAAGCAATGCTTCAATTTCAACACGCACCAAACCAGCGGCTTCTTTGACACATTGCAACGCTACGTCGTCTGTGATTCGCAAACGATTATGAAATCGAGCGGGATGATTTAATTTTTGCAAACGGGCATCGATTTGTGGACGAATCCCATGAACCAAAACTAAACGAATACCCAAACTGTTTAATAAAGCGAAATCATGAATTAGATTTTGAAACGAATCATCTTGTAAGGCTTCTCCACCGAAATTGATAACAAACGTTTTATTTCGATGTGCTTGAATATAGGGCGTTGAACTACGAAACCAGTGAACAAAGTTATTTTTCATCACAACTGTTCTAACGCTATTTTCACATCGGCTAACACGCTCGACCAATTGCCTGTTTCGGTTTGACGAAACAAGCGTGTGCTTTTATACCAAACCGAATCGTCACGTTCTAACAACCAACGCCAATCAAAAGGTTTAGAAATCATCGTCCAAACGGGTAAATTCAAAGCACCTGCTAAATGTGCGGGCGCAGAACACACAGTGACTAAAACATCTAAATTTTTCAATAATGCTGCCGAATCACTAAAGTCTTTAATAAAAAAACTTGCGTCCAAAATATTTAAATTTGCGGACAGATTTTTAACTTCATTTTGTGCATCTTCGCCTAATTGCAAACTTACAAAAGTGATATTTGGCAAATCGGCAAAAACTGAAAATTGATTTAGTGTTAAAGACCGATTTTTGTTATTTAATTGCACAGGATTTCCCGCCCAAACTAAACCAACCCGTTTATTTTCGGCTAGAACGTGAGAATTTAACCAGTCGCGCCACCACGAAATTTTTGTTTCGTCAGCAAATAAATACGGCACATTCAACGGCACAGTTTCAAGCGTCGTTTGAAACCAATGCGGCAACGCTAACGGAAACACCCAAAAATCAAATATAGTTTGATGCTGTTCGCCGTTAT
>CAINDC010000127.1 GCA_903847275.1 uncultured Pseudomonadota bacterium | reverse complement strand
CTATGCAGTAATTATGTTGGCACTTAAAGCGGCATTAACAACTGGTGGGATTCGTTCACCTATTGCCTACCTCAATGGATTGATTAACAAGGCTAAAGAAGGAACTTTAGATGCCAGCAACTACAACAGACTTCAAGCCAGCAAATGCCAGTTGAATCGTAGCGATGAAATTAGAAATTTATTTGCCAAACATGGTGAATCTATCATGCTGGAATTAGTCACCAATGGTGCAATTCATATTAAATCACTAGGATTGATTCAATACGATGAGGTCAAAAAGCTAGGATTGATAAATGACGTTTGGACTAAAAAGTATGCTGACATTCAGCTTCAAAAGATGGGCAAATTAAGCCCAAATAAGCCCACTGTGACGACAATTAAGAAAAAACCATCTCCAACTATGAGTGCCGAAGAATTTGAAGCTAAAAGACAAGCACAGATTGAAATGGCTATGGCAATGTTGAATGGGGCTGGGTAAAAAAACCTATCCACATTAGGCTACGGATATTTCAGAGCTAGAGCAATGTTGCTTACTTGTGTTTAAAGTCATATTATATGTGATATGAATAAATATCGAATCGTTCTTGACACAAACATTCTCGTTGCGGCTTCTCGTAGTCGAAATGGTGCATCTTTTGCGTTATTACAAGCCTTGAGAAATAACCAATTTGTTGCATTAGCTTCTGTGCCACTAATGCTTGAATACGAAGCTGTTTTAAAACGCCCAGAACATCTACAAGTTGGGAATCGTAATATTCCAATGACAGATGCTTTTCTTGATGCTCTAAGTTTGTTCATAGAACCTGTGCATTTACATTACCTTTGGCGACCACAATTGCGTGATGCAGCCGATGAAATGGTATTGGAAACTGCTTTAAATGGCAGAGCTAATGCACTTGTTACAACAAATATCAATGATTTCAAACCAGCAAGTCATTTTGGTTTGTCTGTGTTATTACCAAGTGTGTTTTTACGTCAATTACAAGAGGACTTAAACTAATGGCTAATTATGCTTTGCGTGTACCTGAATCACTATTTTCTTATGCTCGCCAAGTGGCTGAAGAAGAACAAGTATCAATGAACCAGTTTTTTGTAACTGCTATTGCTGAAAAGGTATCCGCTTTAAAAACAGAATTGTATTTTAGAGAACGACAAGATCGAGGCGAACCCATTGCTTTTGATGCTTGGTTAACTGCTAGTCCAAATGTTGAACCGATGGCTGGAGATGAATGCTTATAATTACATTTTAGAATTGCCATAATCGGCTCTAACTTTGGCTCTAATCATCGTTTTCACTTCGTCTAAATCCATTAATTTATCAAATACCCCGATGACATTTGGCTGATTAACCATCTTTTTTGATTCAACGGTATTGGCAAAGCAACATTGCACATTATCCTTTTCACCACAGGTTAAAACTAAAATAGGTGAATCTTTAGGTGCAATAGCTATTCGTTCCAACGCAGATTTAACATCCATCTTTGACATATTCCCCCTACCGTTTAAATACTTTTTTCCAAAGTTCACTACCATCTGATTTTTTCTCTGTTTGATGCGTAAGTAATGCAGTGACGTTTTCAAGTCGTTTCTCTAGTATTTCAACAAACTCCCTTTCCCTAGCTAATTGTTGCCTTAAAAACCCATTTTCTTGGCGAATCATAGCCATTTCGGTTTGTGTCATTTGCTGTGTTGTTTCTGATTCATGTGACACAGGAGGAAAAACCCTGTGCAGTTCAGAAGGGTCAATTTCAAAATCTCCATTTTCATTTCTAAATGCAGATATTTTGCCGTTTTTGACAGCTCTGTAAATGGTGGATTTACTTTTTCCTGTGGCTGATGCAGCCGATGAAAGTGTGTGTTTCATATCGTGTCATTTTGCGTTTCATGAAACGCATCATAATAACATCTAAAAAAACAAGTGGTTATTTGATAGTTTGAATTATTACAAATCATTTGGCAGATTTACTACATCATTTTACAATCCTAGCTTTATTCATTCACACTATAAATTTATATGACAATTTCATTAGAAACCTTGAAATCTCTTTCAGTACAAGATTTAGCAAAATTAAAAGATGATTTACAACAGCTTGAAAATTCAAAACAACAAGATGTTATCAAAAGTTTTATTTCTGATATGGAAGATATTGGTGTTACTTACAATTCGATTAAGGATAAGACGGTTGGCGAGTTGTTGAATTCAACAAAGGGAAAGTTACCTGCTAAATATGTGAATCCCAATAATAAATCTCAGATATGGACTGGACGAGGTGTAGAACCAAAATGGTTCAAAGAATGTATTGCCTCT
>CAINDC010000126.1 GCA_903847275.1 uncultured Pseudomonadota bacterium | reverse complement strand
TCAGACGTAACTCAGCCACAAGCTCGTACAAATCAGTAATCAGCTTGTCTTTATCTGCATGAGTCAAATCAGAGAGGTTTTTCATACTCGATAATGTGCTTGAATTCTCGGATTTTTGCAAGGGGCTGAGTAGTTACCAAAAAATTAGACTAAACCAAAAAATTATTTCTTGACTTTTCAATCTTTAAAAATTGATTTCTTATAAATTTACCAATACATTAAACATAATTTCAAACATATAGAGATGTTCATGATTATTTTAATTGGTTCAGAAAAAGGTGGAGTTGGTAAATCAACACTGGCAACAAATTTATCTGCCTTTTTTGCTATTCAAGGTAAGGATGTAATTTTAGTTGATGCTGATAGACAAAGCACAAGTGCTAATTGGATTCAAGATAGAATTGAAACGAAAAAAACAAAAATAGATTGTGTACGGCAATATGACAACATTAAATCTACATTACAAAGTTTGGATGGTCGATATGATATAGTTATCGTCGATTGTCAGGGGCGTGATTCCAAAGAATTACGAACTGGATTATTAGCGGCTGATTTGGTTATAGCCCCATTTAGACCTTCTCAATGGGATTTAGATACATTGCCTACCATGGTAGAACTGATAAGTAGTGCAAAAGACTTAAACCCTAAGCTGAAGGCTTGTGCAATTTTAACAATGTCCCCTACGAATCATAATATCAATGAGTTAGAACTTGCACGGTCAGTGTTTAAATTTGACAATCTAGTTTTATTGCAATCTGTAACATGCGACCGCAAAGTTTATCGGGATGCTGCTAGTATCGGTCTAAGTGTTTTAGAAATGGACAATGAAAAAGCAAGTTTCGAAATATCTGAAATTGCAACCGAAATTATCACAATCATAAATAGTTAAAGGTCAATAAATGACGATTCGAGAACGCCCCACTCTTACAAAATTAAACAGTGAAGCCCATTTCATAAATCAAGCAAATTCAAGTGATTTAACTGGATTGTCACTCGAGGGACTTGCACAACGCTATAACGATATAGACCAGCAATCACAGATTTACAAGGGCTTAATTTTATTAGAGGCTAGAGAGCGTTTTTCTTCTGATAAAGAATTTGGTCAATGGATTGCTACTCACGGATTATCCGTGAGTAGCCAACAAAATCGTACCTTATTCATGAATCTTGCACGTTTTTTTAAAGATAAAGATATGAGAGGGATTTCGCTAACGGCTGCCTATGAAATTAGTCGTCCTGACAATTCCGATGTTGCTGAAAAAATTTATGCGGAAGTTCTAAATAAAAATTTATCTGTTTCTGAAATTAAGCGAAAAATTAAAGTTGCAAAATCAATTCCTGCTCTCGATACGTCGGTCTCTACAGAAGAAGACGAGGGGGAGCCGAATAAAAACCTATCAACGGAAGAACAAATAGACATAGGTTCAAACGTAATTGAAACCGAAGTAAAAAATTCAGGTGATCCAGTAGATTTAACATTATTCCATCTGGATAGTTTAAACCTAGATATATTTGAAAAAATTGAAATTTTAAAAAAATGCCTTGATTTATTGCAATCAAAATCAGAATCCAGTACGACTGAATGAGTTCGCCATAGTGAAATCCACACAGATGTAATTAGACATATCTGATAATACCCTGTGTGCCAGGACTGTTTTCAATTTAGATTGAATCAAATCTCGTTGGAAATTAACAGAATCAAAATATCCATTCACAGCATTTAAGAGTAAACACAACAAGGACAGCAAATGCTCACAGGCGAACTTCGTAGCCAAATCGATTCAATCTGGAATTCCTTCTGGTCGGGCGGTATTTCAAACCCGCTTGAAGTCATGGAACAAATCACTTATTTGTTATTCTTGCGTCGTCTTGACGACTTGCACACACTCGAAGAAAACAAATCTGTGCATCTCAAAAAGCCAATGGAAAGGCGCATATTTCCCGAAGGTTCTGACAGCAAAGGACGCGATTACAACGATTTGCGCTGGTCACGTTTTAAACACTTTGCACCTGCTGAAATGTACGATGTACTCAATGACAACGTGTTTCCGTTTTTGCGAAATATGGGCGGTGATGGTTCAACCTACGCCCATCACATGAAAGATGCCCGTTTTACCATTCCAACACCTGCATTATTGGCGAAAGTCGTTGATATGCTCGACCATGTGCCAATGGAAGACCGCGACACCAAAGGCGACCTCTACGAGTACATGCTCAGTAAAATCGCTAGTGCGGGGCAAAATGGGCAATTCCGAACACCACGCCACATTATTCAGTTGATGGTTGAGCTGACTGCGCCGAATGCAAAAGATGTGATTTGTGACCCTGCCAGCGGGACGTGCGGCTTTTTAGTGGCGGCGGGTGAATATCTACGCCAAAAACACCCCGAAATTCTGCGCGATGCAACAACGCGTGAACATTTCCATCATGCCATGTTTCACGGTTACGACTTCGATAACACCATGTTACGCATTGGCAGTATGAACATGGCTTTGCACGGCGTTGATAATCCTGATATTCGTTATCAAGATTCACTTGCCCAAGACCACGCGGGCGACGAAGAAAAATACTCGCTGATTTTGGCAAATCCACCGTTTGCGGGTTCGCTGGATTATGAAAATACCGCGAAAGATTTGCTCGCTATTGTCAAAACTAAGAAAACTGAATTGCTGTTTTTAGCTCTATTTTTGCGCTTACTTAAACCAGGTGGAAGGGCAGCGGTGATTGTGCCTGATGGTGTGTTATTTGGTTCGTCTAAAGCGCATAAACAATTACGTCAAATGCTCGTCGAAGAACAAAAACTCGATGCCGTGATTTCGTTGCCGTCGGGTGCATTCAAACCGTATGCAGGTGTTTCAACCGCGATTTTATTATTCACAAAAACCAACTCAGGCGGCACGGATAACGTTTGGTTTTATGATTTGCAAGCCGATGGCTGGAGTTTAGACGATAAGCGGCAACCGCTTTTAGCTGATGAAAAACTCGGCGTATCGCCAGCCGTGCCGTTATCTGCCGAAGAACATGCAAAAAATAATTTGCCTGATGTGTTGAAACGTTGGGAATTACGCGCCGCCTATGAAATTCAACGCGCCCGAACTGAACAAAGTTTTTGTGTGCCGCTGGCTGATATTGTGGCAAATGGGTTTGATTTATCCATCAATCGTTACAAAGAAGTCATTCACGAAGAAATTGAACACATTCCACCCAAAGAAATACTGGCAAAATTAGCCCAACTTGAAGATGAAATTCAGGCAGGAATGAAAGAACTTAACGCAATGCTAAATTAGAGAAAAACCATGCAAGCCTATTTTGAAACAGAAGCCTATTTGCCCGTTAATCATTCGCTCAATATAAAACTCCCTGATGAAATTCCAGCGGGGAAAGTGAGAATTGCGGTTATTTACGAAAAGCCGAGCGAAAATCTTGACCAGTTTTTAGAGTTATTACCTCTTAACGCACAAGGGCGGTCAAATGCTGACATTGCCCAACAAATTAACGAAGAACGCGATAGCTGGGGCGATAATTGATGACATCGGTTTATTTAGATGCCTGTATTGTGATTCATTTAGTTGAAGGACACGCAGAACAGCAAAAAATGATACGGGCGGCATTGCGAGGCAAAACCGTTTTTAGTAGTGAATTAGTCAGGTTAGAAGCCAGAATTAAAGCAATCCGCGAAAATCAACAACCGTTTTTAGATACTTACGACCATTTTTTTAAGCATTGTCGAATGCTAAGTTTGGATAAAACGGTTTTTGAAAAAGCAACCGATTTGCGCGTAAATTACCGCCTAAAAACACCCGACGCGCTTCATTTATCAGCCGCGTTAAATTCTGACTGCGAGCAATTTTGGACAAATGATTACCGATTAGCTAAAGCCGCCAGCGAAAATTCCAAAACATTAAAAATTGTTCTGTTAAGTGACTTGGAAAATTTATTTGGTGGTCAGTAATGACAGATTTAAAAAATTTAATAATTTCTAGTTTTTGTTTAACTGGCAGTGGCGGCACACCGTCCAGAAGCAAAATGGAACGTTATTATGAAAATGGAACTATTCCTTGGGTGAAATCTGGAGAACTTAGAGAATCTGTTATAAATAAAACTGAAGAATATGTAACTGAATCAGCTTTAAAAGAAAGTAGCATCAAACTTGTTCCTGCTGGAGCGATTTTGCTTGCTATGTATGGCGCAACAGTTGGGCGGCTTGGTATTCTTGGAATTGAAGCGACAACAAACCAAGCTGTTTGCCATATCATTCCAGACCCCGAAATTGCAGACGCTCGCTATTTATTTCATGCGCTTAGTCAAAAAGTACCTAGTTTGATAGCGAAAGGCGTGGGTGGAGCGCAACCAAATATCAATCAGTCCATAATAAAAGAACTTCCAATCTTCCTTCCCCCACTCCCCGAACAACGCCGCATAGCCGCGATTCTCGACCAAGCCGACGCGCTCAGAGCAAAACGCCGTGAAGCCTTGGCGCAACTCGATAAGCTCACGCAGTCCATTTTTATTGAGATGTTTGGCGACCCTGTGACAAATCCGAAGGGGTGGAAAATGTCAGTATTTGGGGCAGTATGTGAAACACGATTAGGAAAAATGCTCGACCAAAAGCAACAAACAGGCGAACACACTTACAAATACATTCGTAATGCAAATGTTCAATGGTTTCGCTTCGATTTATCAGAAGTTTTTGAAATGGATTTTGACGAAAACGCTCGTAATACTTTTAGCTTGAAAAATGGAGATTTGTTGATTTGCGAAGGTGGTGAACCAGGCAGAGCCGCAATTTGGAGAAATCAAATTACAAATTGCTATTATCAAAAAGCGTTGCATCGTGCGCGACCTAATTCAAACGTAGCAGTACCAGAATATCTGATGTGGTTACTTTGGTTTTTAGCTCATCGTGGTGGACTTGGTGACCATATCACTTCTGCTACTATTTCTCATCTAACCGGAGAAAAACTCAAGGCAATGACTATTCCAGTTCCGCCAATAACTTTACAAAATCAATTTGTCGTACAACTTGCTGCGGTCGATAAAATTAAATCAAAACATCAAAAATCACTTTTTGAACTCGATAACCTTTTCGCCTCCCTTCAACACCGTGCTTTTCGTGGAGAACTTTAAAATGCGCCCATCTATTGCCTTACAAAACCACCGTGATGCGATTCGTGAAATTGCCTTACGTTACCATGTGAATAATGTGCGTGTATTTGGTTCTGTGTTACACGGCGACGATACCGACGAAAGTGATTTAGATTTGCTCGTTGACCCGACATCTGAAACCACATTGTTTGATATTGGTGCGATTCGTTACGAACTGAAAGAATTGCTCGGTGTTGCCGTCGATGTTTTAACGCCTCGTGCGTTGCCTGATAAATTTAGAGATATTGTAATTACGGAGGCGCAAGCAGTATGAGTAGAGCTGAAATTTTACGTTTGCCTGATTATCTTGGACATATTCAAGAAGCAATTGAACGGATACATCGCTACGTTGATGATTTAGACGAAGTTGCATTTTTGATAGTCCCTACAAACCAATGCAGGTAAGCTAATTTTATGCAAAATTGGTAATTGATGATTTTAAAGTTACTTGATTTTCAACAACTTTTCAAAATCGAGATGGCGTTTATTTTAACGTATCCTATTGATTTTATT
>CAINDC010000125.1 GCA_903847275.1 uncultured Pseudomonadota bacterium | reverse complement strand
ATTATCAAGTCCTGGTACTTATAAAATTGCGGCTTCCGCGCCAGTTGATGGTAAAAATACCGCTTTCACCACTGACATTAACTCGCGTGTGGGCAGTGTTGTCATGGCAAATAGCACAAGCGGCATGAAAGTAAATCTCGCTGATGGTAGTAGCGTAGATTTTGCACAAGTTAAACAAATTCTTTAATTCTTACTTAATTCGAGGCAACACTCATGGGTTTTTCAACAGCATTAAGTGGCTTAAAAGCCGCATCAACAACATTGTCAGTCACTGGCAATAACATTTCAAACTCACAAACAACAGGCTTTAAAGAATCTCGCGCCCAGTTTGGTGATGTTTATGTCAGTAGTTTGGGTTCAGTTGGGAAAGCTGCTGTCGGAACAGGCGTTAAAGTCAGTTCTGTTGCTCAACAATTTACGCAAGGCAACATTGAACCGACAGGAAATTCTTTGGATTTAGCATTGAGTGGCGAAGGTTTTTTTGCGATGGGTGATTTGGTTGATCCGATTATTCCAGACAAACCCTTGGAAGCTACGTCATTCACTCGTAACGGTGCATTTCATTTAAATAATAAAGGTAACGTTGTAGATGATAGTGGACGTTATTTATTAGCATTCAAACCAACAGGCACAACCGTTGCAGAAGGTTTCGACGTGGGTGTTAAATTACCGTTAAAAGTTACAACCGATCAAGGTTCGCCAACAGCAACTACAGATGTCGGTATGAACGTTAATTTAAATGGTGCGGCAAAAGCAGCTGTTACCCCTTTTTCCTTTACCACACCAGGTACAGCACCTTATATTCCCGATCCAAAAACTTACACACATACCACATCAATTACATCTTACGATGCGTTGGGTAACGCTCACATTATATCGACGTATTTCTGCAAAACAGAAGTGCCGAACGAATGGGATGCTTACACATTCATTGATGGAAGAAGCTTACAACCAGGTGTTCAAGAAGATCCTTATGCAATTCCAACTGTTCCATCTTCTGGAGCGGTTGCATTGCCAGAAGGTACAATTACAAGCACGCCATCAAAAGTTCTTTTTGATGACAAAGGTAACCTATTAAAAGTTTCTTCTGTTTCATCAAACGGTGATACTGCTAGGTCTGCTGCTGCACTTGCGAAGCTAAAATACGACGTTGCAATTGCAAAGGTAGCAACCAATTTAACCGCTGTGACTCAAGCGCAGGACACAGTTACAAATTCTGCCGTTCAGCTAAAAGCTGCTGTGGATCAAGCTGTTGCAACTCGCTTAAGAACTCTTACTGATGCCCAAGCAGTAGTACCAGCAATAGATGTGTCAATTCAACAAGCTGAATACGACAATGCTGTAACCGCTCAAACTGCTGTAGATTCATTATTCATTGTAGATCCTAATTTTAGTCCTACAAAAATGACAAATGCCTTTAATTCTTATGCGAAACCAAACACGACACTAAGCAGTGCAGACATAACCATAGTCGATGGTACTACTTATGATGCTGCACAGTTAAAAGCTAATATAGATGCTGCAGTTATAACATTAGGCACAACTGCAGTTAACCAAGCTAGAGACAGTTTAAATTCTGCGAATATAGCCTTAGAAGCGGCATCTAAAACAACCATAGCTTCAGTGGATAATGCTTCAGTATTAAAAGGAAAATACGATTCAACAGTCGCGAATGTTACAACTGCCGAGTTACAGGAAGCCGCTGATGTCGCTGCTGCCTCTGCCGCTGGTAAACCAATTATCAGTACACCAGTTACAAAAATCGATTTTGGTACAATCGACATTTCGGCAATCAATTCTGGCTTGAAAGTCGCATCGATGAGCTTCAGTGTTGATTTGGCTAATTCAACCCAGTTTTCAACGCCATTTACCGTAAATGATTTAAAACAAGACGGTTTACCTGTTGGTAATTTGACAGGCGTTGACGTTGATAAACACGGCGTTGTATTTGCAAAATACAGCAATGGTTATTCAAAACCATTAGGTCAAGTGGCTTTAGCACGTTTCCCAAGTAACCAAGATTTGGCAAAAGTCGGAGCAACGACTTGGTTGGCAACGTCAGATTCTGGCAACCCAATTTATGGTGCAGGTGGTGATAACAATTTCGGTACCATTCAATCATCTGCCATTGAAAACTCAAACGTAGATTTGTCTGCACAGTTGGTGAAATTGATTGTCGCGCAACAAGCCTATCAAGCGAATTCACAAACCATTACGACTGAAAAAAGTTTGGTTGATACCATCTTGAGAATTTAGTTTTTTAAGTTTCTCGTGGGCGTGAATTTATCACGCCCATAATTCAATATGTGAACGGGAGAATTTTATGGATCGCAGTCTTTATATCGCCACAAGTGGCGCGACACAAACATTGCTCGCACAAACAGCCAACGCCAATAATTTGGCAAATGCTCAAACCACAGGTTTTAAATCAGATTTACAACAATTTCGCAGTATGCCTGTTTTTGGTGATGGTTATGCGACACGTGTTTATGCTCAAGCTGAAAAACCTGGAACCGATTTTTCACAAGGCAATTTTCAGACAACAGACAACCCGTTAGACCTTGCGATTAATGGTGAAGGTTTTTTTGCGGTACGCGACAGCCAAGGTAAAGAAGCCTATACGCGAGCGGGTGATTTTAAAATGACACCCGATGGTGCATTGTTTACCGCTTCGGGCTTGCCTGTTTTGAATGTTAATGGTCAACCGATTAACATTCCGCCAGCTCAAAAATTGACGATTAGCGAAGACGGTTCAATCAACATTATTCCGTTTGGTGTGGCGACAAATGCCACCACGACGGTTGATCAACTTAAATTGATTAAACCCGATGCTAAAAACATTGAAAAACGAACAGACGGTTTGGTTTATATCAAAGACGGTACAGCACAAAATGACAATGCTACCGTTCAAGTGGCGCAAGGCGTTATCGAAGGCAGTAACGTAAACGCGATTGGTGCAATGGTCGATATGATTGAATTGGCGCGTAACTTTGAAATGCAAACCAATGTGATGAAAAACGTCAAAGAAAATTCTGCTGCTAGTGCAAAATTACTGCAAATGTAATTTCTGTGGCATAGATACTGCTGTTGATTAAACAAAAATAACGATTTTTTAAGGAAATTATCATGACAGAACGTGCATTATGGGTTGCCAAAACTGGGCTTGATGCCCAGCAAACCCGCATGGCGGTTATCGCCAACAACTTGGCAAACGTCAACACAACAGGTTTCAAAAAAGACCGCGCTGTGTTTCAAGATTTGATGTACCAAAATATGCGTCAAGTAGGCGCACAAACATCACAAACCAGCCAATTGCCAACAGGTTTACAATTGGGTACGGGTGTGAAGGTGATGGCAACTGAAAAATTACACATTCAAGGTAACGTCGAACCCACAGGAAATGCGTTAGACATCGCGATTAACGGACGCGGTTTTTTACAAGTGACCATGCCTGACGGCACCACGAACTATACTCGTGATGGTTCGTTGAAATTAGACAAAGACGGAAATCTTGTCACCACAAACGGTTTGCAAATCACAGGCTCTGCACCGATTCCACAAGATGCACTTAGTGTAACAATCGGTACAGACGGTACTGTTTCTGTATTACAACCAGGCGCAGCACAGCCAGCACAGTTGGCTACATTACAAACTGCAAACTTCGTGAACGTTGCAGGTTTGGAACCGATTGGTGAAAATTTATACCGCGAATCGGCTGCCAGTGGCGCACCAATTGTCGGTACACCAGGACAAGGCGAGTTTGGTAGCTTAGTTCAAAATTCACTTGAAACGTCAAACGTAAACGTAGTGGAAGAATTAGTCGGCATGATTGAAACGCAACGTGCCTATGAAATGAACTCTAAAGCCATTTCGACGACCGATCAAATGTTGTCGTACATTACACAAAATCTGTAACGAGTGAATAAAATGATGCCACGCAGTCTTCGATTTTTTGTGCTACTGCCGATTTTTTTGACGGCGTGCGCTGCGCCTTTACCTAAACGCGAGCCATCATTTTCGCCTGTCGCGCCCGCTGATTTACGTCCGCCACCACAAAGTTCTGGCGGAATTTATCAAGCAGGTTACGACAACCGTCTGTTTGAAGATCATACCGCGCGGCGCGTCGGTGATATTTTGACTGTCACGCTGAACGAAAATACAGCATCGAAAAAAGACGCGAGTAGTCAGGATTCTAAAGACGATGCCGTTTCGGTTACTGCACCCATACTTGGATTATTTGGTTTGGGCTTGCTTAGTAAGGCGGATATGAAAGCCGAATTACAATCGAATAAAGCATTTAAAGGCAAAGGCTCAACAGACCAGAACAATAATTTAAAAGGTACAATTTCAGTCACGGTAGTTGAAGTCTTACCGAATGGTAATTTAAAAATTCGCGGTGAAAAACGAGTCACATTAAATCAAGGCGATGAGTTTGTACGATTATCAGGCATTGTAAGACCTGTCGATATTACACCTGCGAATACAATTTTATCTGACAAAATCGCCGATGCGACTTTCATATACACTGGCGAAGGTGCGTTAGCAGATGCCTCCACAAAAGGTTGGTTATCGCGTGTTTTAAACAGTGCATGGTTTCCATTTTAATTAACGAGCAAAAAAACATGAACTTTCGATATAACGCCTTGCTCCTAATTTTAATACTAACGGGATTCTTGCCGCTTGCACACGCAGAACGTATTAAAGATATAGCGTCCATTGAAGGCGTGCGAATCAATCAATTAGTCGGTTATGGCTTGGTCGTTGGTTTAGATAAATCGGGTGATAGTAGTACGAGTTCGCCAACATCAAAACAAAGTTTAGCCAGTATGTTGAAGCGTTTTGGTGTGACATTATCGCCAGAAGATTTGAAGCAATTAAAAGCGAAAAACATTGCGACGGTAGCGGTTCAAGCCGATTTACCTGCATTTGCAAAACCAGGCATGGCGATTGATGTCACCGTGTCATCAATTGGTGACGCAAAAAGTTTGCGTGGCGGTGCATTGTTGATGACTCCTTTGAAAGGGGCAGACGGTGAAACCTATGCGATTGCTCAAGGTAATTTAGTTGTCGGCGGCATGACTGCATCGGGCAAAGACGGTTCAAGCGTGACGGTAAATAATCCAAGTGCGGGACGTATTTCAAATGGCGCATTGGTTGAAAAAGTTGTACCGACTTCATTTTCAGATAGCGACACATTAGTTTTTAATTTACATCGTGCTGATTTCACCACTGCTAATCACATGGCAGAAGCGATTAACAAATTACTCGGTGCAAATACCGCGAGACCAATTGATGCAACTTCTGTGCGTGTGAATGCACCAAGCGATTTAGCGCAAAAGGTAATGTTTGCATCAGTGGTTGAAAATGTCACTTTGGATATGGACGAAGAACCTGCGCGAGTAATTGTAAATTCACGCACGGGAACAGTTGTTATTAGTAATAAAGTGCGTGTTTCACCTGCCGCAGTTTCGCATGGTAGTTTGGTCGTGACGATTGATGAAAATATCAATGTCAGCCAACCAAATCCACTTTCACAAGGTACAACGACAACGACACCACAATCGACTGCGAAAGTGAAAGAAGAAAAAAATCGAATGTTTGCCTTTAAACCTGGCATTTCATTAGATGCGATTGTTAATGCCGTTAATGAAGTGGGCGCAGCACCCAGCGATTTAGTAGCAATTTTAGAAGCGTTAAAATCGGCTGGAGCATTACACGCCGAATTGATCATTATCTAAACGAGAAAACCCATGTTAAGTACGCCTGCCTCCTCACAAGCCTCGGTTTATAACGATTTTAGTGAATTTTCAAAAGTGAAAAATCAAGCTAAAACCGATTCACCTGCTGCATTACAAAAAGTAGCGAAACAATTTGAAGCGTTATTTTTAAATAACATCTTGAAAGGGATGCGGTCGGCGAAATTAGCAGAAGGCGCGTTTGATAGTGATCAAAGCAAAACGTATAACGAAATGTATGACCAACAATTGTCAGTACATTTATCGGGCAAACCTGGTGTGGGATTAGCGGATTTAATTGTTAAACAACTGAGTCCCAAAGGCGAAAATCCAAATCCAACAAGTTTGGAAGAATACTTAAACGATCCTGTTTCACTCGTGAGAACGCCAGACGGCAAAATTCTCAACGGTTATGATGACGATGGCAAAAATGAAATGCCATTTAAGAATGGGCGTTCAGTGCCGATACAATCAGCGGTGGATTTTGTCCGACAATTACAGCCCTTTGCGGAACAAGCGGCAAAAGGTTTGGGAATTGATCCTAATGCGTTGTTAGCGCAAGCGGCATTGGAAAGTGGTTGGGGTAACTCGGTGATTAAAAATAGTGACGGCTCGAGCAGCTACAATTTATTTAACATCAAAGCAGATCGGTCGTGGCGCGGTAAAGAAGCACAAGTTTCAACCCTCGAATTTGATCAAGGTATTCCACGTCGAATGAATGCGGGCTTTAGATCGTATTCATCTTTCCAAGAAAGTTTTCATGATTATGTGAATTTTATTAAAAACAATCCACGTTATGATTCGGCATTAACCAAAGTCGGCAACACTGAACAATATATGCGTGAATTACAACGGGCGGGCTATGCAACCGATCCAAGCTATGCAGCCAAAGTCATGCACATTTATAAAAGTAATACGTTAAATTTATTTGCGAATAATTCGGCAGTAGCCACGAAATAAACATCGCCTACTGATTTTTTAACATTTTAGAAACAGGTTATTCCTATGCCCAGTGGAATTTTAGGTACAGCGTTGACAGGATTGATGGCATTTCAACGCTCCATGCAAACCACCAGTAATAACGTCGCCAACGTTAATACCGAAGGTTACAGTCGTCAAAATACCAATTTAGAAAGCGCAAACACTACATTCAGTGACGGTAATTACGTCGGCAATGGTGTGAATGTGTCTAACGTCACCCGCAGTTATGATCAATTTATCAGTAACAACATTCGCACCACCGCATCGGCATTAGGCAGTGCTGATCGCTTTCAATCGATGACCGCACAGGTTGATAACTTGATGGCGAATCCAGATACGGGAATGGCAAGTTCAATGAAAGCCTTTTTTTCCGCTACAAATGGTGTGGCAAGTGATCCAACATCCATTCCTGCAAGACAAGTTATGGTTACTGCATCGAATACGTTGACCTCTCAATTTAACAATGTTTCATCGCAATTAGAAAACTTACGCGCCAACAATAACGCGTATATGCAAACAAACATTGATAGCATCAATTCTTACACGCAAAGCATCGCTGATTTGAACAGCAAAATCGCATCTGCAACACGCGGTGGCGGCTCACAATTTCCTAATAATTTGCTAGATCAACGTGATCAATTATTAGCGAAATTGTCTGAAAATATCGATGTTTCAACGCTGACACGTCCTGATGGTTCGGTTGATGTTTTTATCGGACAAGGTCAGGCGTTAATTTCTGGTGACTCACGTTCGACATTAACATTATCGAGTTCAACCACTGATCCGATGCAAAAAAATGTGATGATGAATGGTTATGATGTGAGCAATCAATTTGCGAGTGGTTCATTATCGGGTGCAGTGAAGTTTCGTGATCAAGTTTTAGATCCAGCACAGCAACAACTTGGATTGGTCGCCGCAGGTTTAGGCATTGCCTTCAATGAAGTGCATAAACAAGGTATTGATTTAAATGGCGCAGCGGGAAGAGATATGTTCTCTTTTCAACCCACTGAAATTCCTGTTTATGCCAATAATGGCAATAACGGCGGCGGTATCACCGCAACTTTTGATAGAGCAACATTAAATCAATTGCACGCAAGTGATTATCGCTTGGACTACACAGCTGGCGCGTATTCTTTAACTCGATTAAGCGACAACTCAAAAGTGATGTTGCCGACGGGTGGATTACCAACAACCGTTGATGGTATGACAATTACCGAAACGTCTGTGCCTGTTGGTACAGCGAGCTTCATGATTCGCCCAACCTATCAAGCCGCAAAAAATATAACGAGTGGAATTGTTGATCCAAATCAAATTGCTGCCGCAGATGGCAATGGAATGGGTGAAAACGTTAATGCGTTAGCTTTAGCTCGTTTAGAAACAGAAAGCACGTTGGTTGAAGGTAAATCGTTTAATCAATCGTATCAGCAAATGGTGGCGCGAGTCGGTACTTCTGCTAATGCTGCAAGTGTGAGTTTATCTGCACAAAAAGCACTTAATAACCAAGCCGTTGAAGCACGCGCCAATTTTGCGGGTGTGAATCTTGATGAAGAAGCGGCAAATCTCATAAAATTTCAAAATGCTTATCAAGCCTCGTCTCAAGTGATTGCGATTTCGCGTTCATTATTTGACAGTTTACTTGCAGCCGTTCGATAGGAGTTTTTCTCATGCGTATTTCTACAGCTTATCCCCAACAATTTAACACTGTTAACATGACTGACTTGCAAAGCAAGTTGAATCAAACACAGATGAAAATTTCATCGGGAAAAAATTATTTAACACCTTCTGAAAATCCGTCTGCGGCTGCGTATTCACTCAGCTTCAAACAATCGATTGCAGAAGCTGCGACACATCAAGACAATATCGCTACAGCCAACCAACGATTGAGTTTGGAAGAAACGACATTGGCGAGTGTGATTGATACGATTCAGCGTTTACAAGAATTGGGCTTACAAGGTGTAAGTGATTCAGGCAATTCTACTGTAGCGCGACATGCAATCGCAGCCGAATTTGATCAGTTAAACCAACATCTTATTGGGTTGGCGAATACACGAAATTCAAACGGGGAGTATCTTTTCGCTGGCGTAAAATCAACCATAATGCCGTTTAGTCAGGCAAATGCGAATCCTACGACACCTACTGTTGTTATAACTACTCCAGTAACAAATATAACGACAGCCGCGACAGATACTACTGCATTGCCTGTTGATCCGACTCTTGTTGATGCAACTCTCGTTGACCCGACTCTTGTTGATACAACACTTGTTAATCCGACACCTGTTGATACAACAGCCGTAGCGACGACACCTGCAACTGTAAATACACCTGTTTCTGCATTTACTTATTTTGGTTCAAGTACACAACGCTCTATTCAAATCGGTGCAGGTCGCACGATTACCGATGGCGATACGGGTGTTGCTACATTTACCTCTGCAAAAACAGGGCAAACGCTTTTTGATACCGTTAAAAACTTTGCAACGGAATTGAGAGCCGACAAACCGACTTTAGAAACGTTGCAAGCATTAGATGATGCGTTTACGCAAATATCGACCGTTCGTTCAAATGTTGGTGCGCGTATGAATGCGTTGGATCGTCAAAAAACAACGAATCAAGATTTCATAATTAACAATCAAACGGCATTGTCGCAGATTGAAGATTTGGATTACGCGACGGCAATTACGACTTTAAATACACAACAAAATTCATTGCAAGCGGCGCAACAATCGTATGCAAAAGTTCAAGGAATGAGTTTATTTAAATACTTGTAAAAAGCAGTCAAAAAATCGACATGAATTTTTGGTAAAACGTCACCTGCGTTAATCTCTCGTTGAATCAAGTAAAAAAAACGGGGTTATGCTTAACAAGGTAGTGCTAGATGCGGTAATATCACCTAGTATTTTGCTTTGATAACAATGGAGAAAATGATGGCGAGTATTCTTGCAGTTGATGATTCAGCTTCAATGAGAAAAATGGTGGCGTTTACCTTAAAAACTGCTGGATATGATGTAGAAGAAGCCGAAGATGGTGTTGATGCTTTAGAAAAAGCTAAAGTTCGTACTTTTGATTGCGTCGTAACCGATGTCAATATGCCAAATAAAGATGGGATTGAGTTAATTCGAGATCTCAGAAAGTTACCTCAGTACAAACACGTTCCAATGCTGATGCTAACAACAGAATCAGGTATGGAAAAGAAAATGGAAGGCAAAGAAGCGGGAGCAACAGGATGGATGGTCAAGCCATTTAATCCAGATCAGCTTTTGAAAACATTACTCAAAGTGCTGGGTTAATCAATTTAGCGCAACTTATATTTTTGTTTATTAAACACCCAAAAAGGAAAAGAAGATGTCTGTTGATATGACCCAGTTTCATGATGTTTTATTTGAAGAATGCTTAGAAAATTTAGATATTATGAAGTCAGAACTTGAAAGCATTGATTTAGATGCGTTTGATTTTGAAAAAATGATGACGATTTATCGTGGCGCACACACCATTAAAGGTGGTTGCGCGATGTTGGAATTCCACACCGTTGCCGAATACGCGAAGGAGATGGAACATCTTTTAGCTGAAATGCGTGATAAAACAAAATTAACCAATCCTGACAATATCAAAGTGATGTTGGAATCTGTTGAGTTTCTTCGCGCCATGATTAAGACACTTCAAAACAAAGAAGCCGTTAATGATGCGGCTGCAGTGGCACATTGCACAAAAATGAAAGCATCAATCGCTTAGTTACAAATTCACCCGCGCCGAGAAATCGGCGCAACAGTTTAAAAATGCTAAAGAAAA
Organism: uncultured Pseudomonadota bacterium; assembly: GCA_903847275.1. Classification (GTDB taxonomy): domain Bacteria; phylum Pseudomonadota; class Gammaproteobacteria; order Methylococcales; family Methylomonadaceae; genus UBA10906. The sequence continues at coordinate 20,664 of CAINDC010000125.1, read as the reverse complement.
CGCCCTTACGACTTTTATTTTATCTTGAGTTGATTTTTAGGCACAGCATTTGCTCTATCTTTGTATAATTTCAGAAATGGTTGGATTCCAACTTTACATAAATAAACTCAGGCGCACACAGGTAAAATTATGTCTATCGATATGTCACAATTTCATCAAGTCTTTTTTGAAGAGTGTTTTGAAGGCTTAGAAGCGATGGAGTCTGGATTGCTGTCGCTCGATATTGGCGACATTGATTCCGAGGTCATCAATACTATTTTTAGGGCAGCGCACTCCATTAAGGGGGGGAGTGGCACGTTCGGCTTTACCGTCGTTGCCGAATATACCCACATCATGGAAACGCTACTCGATGAAATGCGTGATGGGCGTAGACAGGTTACAAAACCTGCGGTGGACGTACTTTTAGGTTCGGTTGATTGCTTACGCGAAATGTTAACATCCATTCAAAATGAAGAAGATGTCAACATGGAAAGTGCAGCTCAACATCAAGCTGCCTTAGAAATAGAATTAAATGGGAAAGCAGGTGGCGGCGAACACGCTGCTGCACCAGTAGTTCATGCGGCTCCATTTGTTGTTCCAGTAGAAGAACCCGAAGAAGAGGAAGAAGTTGACGAAGAACAAGGCTGGAAAATTTCATTCTGCCCTTATTTAAGTTTACTCAAAACAGGTAATGATCCTGTTCGCTTATTTCGAGAATTAAGCGCGTTAGGCAAATTAACATCAAACGTCAATATTCAAGACGTACCACCATTTGCTGAATTAGATCCCGAAGAATGCAACATTTCGTGGGAATTAACATTAGTTAGTGATGCAACAGAAGCAGCGGTTCGCGAAATCTTCAGTTGGGTTGAAGAAGATTGTGCGTTGGAACTTGCTCCTTTAGCAAAACCTAAAAAAGTAAAAAAACCAAAACCCGCGCCCTCACCTGCTCCTGTCGTTGAAGCAGCTCCCGCTGTCGTGGCTGAAACTGCACCTGTTGTCGCACCTAAAAAAGCTGCACCAACAGAATCGGATCCATCAAAAAATGCACCAAAGGCTTCTAGTTCGATTCGAGTAGATACCGATAAAATTGATACTTTGATTAACATGGTAGGCGAAGTTGTAATTACACAATCAATGCTAGGTTTGATTGGTGAAAATTTTACAATGGATAAAGTCGGGCAGCTTAAACGTGGTTTAGCGCAATTAGAACGTCACACTCGTGATTTACAACAAAGTGTAATGAATATCCGAATGTTGCCGATTAGTTTCGTATTTAGTCGTTTCCCACGATTAGTTCACGACATCAGTACCCAATTACATAAAAAAATTACACTGAAATTAGTCGGTGAAAACACCGAAGTCGATAAAGCGGTTGTTGAATTGATTAACGATCCATTAGTGCATTTAATTCGTAACAGTTTAGATCACGGTATCGAAATGCCTGCTGATCGTGTTGCCGCTGGCAAACCTGAAATGGGAACAATCGAATTAAAAGCCTATCATCGCGGCGGTCACATCGTCATTGAAATTGTCGATGACGGTCGCGGCATGGATAAAGCTAAATTACTCGCAAAAGCGATTGAAAAAGGTCTAGTTGAAGAATCGACAATAATGACAGATAAACAAATTCTGGAATTGATTTTTATGCCAGGGTTTTCAACCGCCGAAAAATTGACCGATATTTCAGGGCGCGGTGTTGGTATGGACGTAGTACGTCGAAATATCCAATCATTGGGCGGCAATATCGACATTATTTCTGAACTCGGTAAAGGCTCAACTATTGCGATTCATTTGCCGTTAACATTAGCAATTTTAGATGGTCAATCCGTAGCCGTTGGTGATGAAACTTACATCGTACCGTTAGTTTCAATTATCGAATCCATTAACATCACGGAAAAAATGCTGAATAAAGTCGCAGGTAAAGGCGAAACCTTTAAATTGCGTAATGAGTATTTGCCAATTATCCGAATGCGTGAAATTTTCAATGTGAAATCAGGTAATGCTACAAAATCAAACGAAGGTGTAATTGTTGTTGTCGAAGGACAAGGCGCGTTATGTGGCTTTTTGGTTGATGAATTACTCGGTCAACAACAAGTGGTTATTAAATCCTTGGAAGCAAATTATCGACGTGTTGAAGGTGTTTCGGGGGCAACCATTTTGGGCGATGGTTCAGTCGCACTAATTCTCGATGTGCCTGGTTTAGTTCGCTTGTCCGTGCGCTAATTTTTCTCACTCATTTATACAGAAAATCGTTATGTCACAAGAAAATGAAACACCTGCTGCAAAAGAAGTTGCACAAACTAATTCAGATGTCCCTGTCACTATTCAGTATTTAAGTTTTGTATTAGGCAAAGAAGAATACGGCGTTGATATTTTACGAGTACAAGAAATTCGCAGTTGGGAACCTGTTTCACGGGTTCCGAATGTCCCACTTTATGAAAAAGGCGTGGTGAATTTGCGCGGCGCGATTGTGCCAATTATTGATTTACGCGAACGTTTTGCTCTGAGCAAAGTCGAATATACGCCACTTACAGTTGTCGTGGTTTTGCAAACAGGCAGCGGCAGTCACACGCGAATTATGGGAGTCGTTGTTGATTCGGTTTCTGACGTGATTAGCGTGGATAAATCTGAAATTCAAGGCGCACCTGATTTTGGTACCAAAGTAAGTAACGAATTTATTAATGGTCTTGTTTCGGTTAATGAACGCATGGTAATGCTGCTTGACGTAGATAAATTATTGACGTTAGACACAATGGAATTAATAGAAAGTTAATTTTAATCACCAATTTCTAACGAGATAAGCCGTAATGAAAATGAATATCCCAGTCACAAACAATGAACGTTTGATGAAAACAGGTACGATTTTAGTCACTCGTACTGATTTAAAAGGTGTGATTACGTTTGTGAATGATGCCTTTGTAGAAATCAGCGGATATTCACACCATGAACTTATTGGAGCATCACACAATGTTGTTCGCCATCCCGATATGCCTCAAGCGGCATTTGAAGATATGTGGAATACCATCAAAAAAGGTAATCCGTGGCATGGTGTAGTAAAAAATCGGTCAAAATCGGGTGATTATTATTGGGTGAACGCGAATGTCATGCCGTTGTTGGAAAATAACGTAGCGATTGGTTATATTTCTGTACGTCACGCACCTTTACGAAGCGATATTATTGAAACCGAAGCGTTGTATCGCAAAATTGCAGCGAATCAAGCTGTGTTACACGCAACAGGTTTCGCAGCATTTTTAAAGAAAATTAAAGAAATTTCGCTTGGCAAAAAACTAGCATTTGCATCAACCTTTCTTGTTGCTCCAAATATTTTTTTAATGTCCGAGTTTTTCAATGCCGCCGATTATGGTTCGCTATCCGTTGTGGCGGGATTAACAGTTTTAGGCGGTGCGATGGTGTTCAGTATCTCGCACAATACCTGCGAATTAGTAGAACTATCCATCAATGAATTACACCGATTAAGCACCGACAGATTCGCAAAACCACCTGATTTAAAACGTAATGACAAATTTGGTGAATTATTACGCGCCATTTATGGTACAGGCATTAGATTAGGCAGCGATTTGGGTGATTTACGTCAATCATCTTCTGATGCTCTGCGCGTGATTAGTGGATTAGAAAATGTGCAATCTAGCGTATTAATTGCAGATGCGAATTTAGAAATTATTTTTGTGAATAAAGCAGCACAACAATTATTTACCAATGCAGAAAATGATATTCGTAAAGAACTGCCTGCTTTTAAAGCGACAAACTTACTTGGCTCAACCATTGATATATTTCATAAAAATCCAGCATATCAGCGGGATTTACTAAAAGGACTGACCGATTCTATAACTTCACATTTAGTATTGGCGGGGCGTTCAATGCAAGTCATTGCCAAACCTGTTATTGCTAGTAACGGCGAGCGCATTGGTTACGTCGCGGAATGGCAAGATAGAACTTTAGAAGCAAAAATTGAACAAGAAATTGTAAATTTAGTAAATTCAATTAAAGTTGGAAATTTAAGTGCGCGAATTCGTGTTGACGATAAAGAAGGTTTTGAGAAATCGCTGTCTATTAACATTAACGAATTAACCGATATAATTGAAAATGTCTTCGTTGACATCAATACAGTTATCGAAAAAATGGCAGACGGTGATTTAACTAATAGCATTCAATCGGATTACCAAGGTATTTACGCAGAATGTAAAGATCATATTAACGATGCAATTTCTAAAATCAGTCATTTTATTTTACAAATTCGCGAAACGGCTGAATTCGTCAATAACTCGTCACAAGAAATGGCAAGCGGCAACAATAATTTGTCACAACGTGTTGAACAACAAGCCAGTAGCTTGGAACAAACGGCTGCGAGCATGAATGATTTATCTCACACCGTGAAAAGCAATGCCGAAAATACACAGCAAGCCACGAAAGTAGTTGAGTCAGCGACACAGCTGGCAGAAAAAGGCGGTGATGTGGTGAAGTCTGCCATTGGCGCGATGTTGGAAATTAACGAAAGTAGTAATCGTATCGCTGAAATTATTGGTGTGATTGACGAAATCGCTTTCCAAACTAATTTGTTGGCGTTGAATGCCTCCGTAGAAGCGGCAAGAGCGGGTGAACAAGGACGTGGTTTTTCTGTAGTTGCTACGGAAGTCAGAAACTTAGCGCAACGCAGCGCAACTGCAGCAGCACAAAGTAGTGAATTGATTCAAAATAGCGTACAAAAAGTGCGCTCTGGCACGGCATTTGTTAATGAAACAGGTGCAGCATTGATGGAAATTGTCGATAGTATTATCAGAGTTGGTGACATTGTCGGACAAATTACCGAATCCAGCGATAAACAATCGACTGGAATTAGTCAGGTAAATCAAGCCGTGGCGCAAATGGATGATATTACCCAACAAAATTCTGCTTTAGCGGAAGAAGCAGCAGCGAACAGTATGGCAATGAGTGAGCAGTCTGCCAAAATGTCTCAGTTGCTCAATTTCTTTAAAGTCAGTGACAAAAATTCATCGACACGAAGCCAAACTTCAACACCGATGAAACAACCTGTCGCAAAAATGAAATCACCTGCCCTATCCGTTTCGACGATGAGCAGTGGCAGTGATGATTGGGAAGAGTTTTAAAACTGATAATGCTACATATAACCCGCAGGAAATAACAATCATGACTACTGATGTACATAATAAACAAATTGAGCAATTTTTAACTTTTGAACTCGCCAGTGAAGTCTATGGTGTGGAAATATTAAAGGTACAAGAAATCAGAGGTTGGGAAGCTGTGCGAGTAATTCCAAACGCACCTTCTTTTATCAAAGGCGTATTAAATTTACGCGGTTCTGTCATTCCGATTGTGGATTTACGCGAACGTTTTTCGCTAGAACATTGTGAATATACCCATAAAACTGTCGTAATTGTGTTGTGCGTAAAACATCATCGCACTGAAACGTTTGTGATGGGAATTGTGGCAGATGCGGTTTCAGATGTTCTTGATATAAAACTCAGCGAAATTAAAAAAGCACCAAATTTTGGTTCGCAATTAGACACCCGTTATATGCGTGGAATGCACGTTTATAAAAAAAATATGATTATGCTTTTGGACGTAGACAAACTACTTAATCCAGATGAACTTGATGGAATGGATGAGCTTGCCGATTCTATTTCGCCTGACACGGAAGACTTTCTGTAATGACCAGAATAATCGCCATTATTAACCAAAAAGGCGGGGTCGGAAAGACCACGACGACAGCGAATTTGTGCCATGCACTCGCTGAATTAGGCAAAAAAGTGACGGTCATTGATTTTGATCCGCAAGGACATTTAGCCGTTTCATTTGGCATTATTTCGCACAGTTTAAGTGGTGTTGATTTGGCGTTGCTCAAAGAAAAAACCATTGAGGATCAAGCAGTATCAGTGCGCGAAAATTTACAATTGATTCCCGCAGGCTCGAAACTTAAAGACGTAGAGCAAATGAATAACACAGGTTCACCACGCGGAGTCATGTTGCGTGATGCGTTGCGTGGTCAATTGGAAGATCAAGATTTCATATTTATTGATTGCCCGCCATCGTCAGGATTGTTGGTGGCTAACGCGTTAATTGCCACACAAGAAATTTTGGTTCCAATGGCGAGTGATTTTCTAGCGTTACAAGGTTTGTCGCATTTAATGGCGACAGTGAAGCGTTTTGAAGGTGCATTAAAACGGCAATATAAACTTTCGGTCGTGATTTCGCGTTATATGTCCACGCGCCGTATTTCTGGTCAGGTTATAAACATATTACTGTCCCACTTTCCTAATCAGATATTGGCGACAGTCATTCGTGAAACAGCGTTATTAGCGGAATGTCCAAGTTTTGGACAAACCATTTTGGAATACAGTCCAAAAAGCCGTTCTGCACGAGATTTCCGTAATCTTGCCAATGATTTTCTTGAAGATAGGGTAATGACAGATGACAACAAATAATTTAATTGGTTACGATCCATTGGCGTGGATGGATGGCGAAACGCTTGACGAAACACCTCCTGCACCCGCTAAAAAAGTAACTAAAGCGAAAACAAAAGCAAAAGCCGCTCCCGTGGTTGATGAGCCAGAAGAACAAGTTGAACAAGAAACCGAAAATGAAGTTGTTGCTGTAACTGAAGAAATCGCTATCGAAGCTGAAAGTAATGACGCGACTGATGATGAAGATACAACGGAAGAATTTGAAATCGACGTAATCGTTGATGAAGACGGCGACATTGAAATCGCTATCGACACTGATGAAAATGTTGATATAGATGTTGAAATCTCGATGGAATCTTCAGAAACAGATGACACAGTTATCAATGAAATAGTTGAAGAAATCAGTGAAATTGCCGTGGAAGAAACAGACGTTCTTGAAAAAGAACCCGAAGAAGTTCCTGAAAAAGAACCTGAAGAAATAGTCGAACCATTGATTGAATTAAATGCTGAAGCGACGATTAAAAATATCGTGGCACTTTATGACACAATAAAACGGGCTTTAGCGGCACACGATACCATTGAAATCAATGCTTCAGATGTCACGACAATTGATACTGCAACGTTGCAATTATTAGTTTCATTGAAAAAATATCAGCAGCAATCACATAAAAATGTGGACATCATTTATCCGTCTACACGATTTATTGAATCTGCAAAATTGTTGAATTTACTTGATGTTCTTGAAATAACCGAAGTCTAGCAATTGATTGATAAAATCAAAGGAAATGCGTTGTAAATATGGCTATCGTAGAAAAAGAACGCGAATTTAAATTTACGGCTGAAGATTTCAATATCTTGAGAAAATTATCGAATGATCATTCTGGCATTCAAGTGCCAGATGAACGTTTTGATATGTTTTATTCTCGTTTATCGAAACGTGTTAGAAAATTAGGATTAAGTAATTTCAAAGAATACTGCCAGTATTTACATAATCATCACGATGATGAATTTACTGATTTTATTAACGCAATTACGACAAATTTAACTTCCTTTTTTCGTGAACAGCATCACTTTGATTATTTGCGTGACGTGGTTATTCCAGAATTGTTGGTACGAAATAAAAGTACAAAACAGATTCGTGTTTGGTCGGCGGGTTGTTCAACGGGCGAAGAACCCTATTCTGTAGCGATGACATTATTGGAAAAATTACCTGCGGGTTGGAATGCTCAAATTTTAGCCACCGATTTAGATACTAATGTTTTACAAACTGCTTCGGATGGTATTTATACACAGGATCGTATTACAGATTTACCGCCAGAAATTTTAAAGCGTTGGTTTATGCGAAGTAAATCTTCGCCTGATTACGTTAAAGTGAAACCTGAATTACAAGAAATTATTCAATTTAAACAATTAAATTTGATGCAAGATTGGGGTATGCAAACACCTTTTGATGTTATTTTTTGTCGAAATGTGTTGATTTATTTTGACCGTGAAACAAAAACTACCTTAGCGAAACGATATGCTAAAATGTTGGCTAGTAAGTCCTGGTTATTTATTGGACATTCGGAGTCATTAAATCAAATTTGTAACGAGTTTGAGTTGGTGGCAACTACCAGCTATCGAAAAAATACATAAAAATGAGTGCTAGCGAAATTGATAAACCCTCTATTCACGGTTTTGACCACGTCAATCGTTATTTAGACAGAGATCACGGCATTGTTGCTGCAAAAATATTACCAGGCGAATACTACGTTACCGCCGAAAACGAATTGATTACGACTATATTAGGTTCGTGTATTTCAGCGTGTGTGCGAGATAAAGAATCTGGCGTTGGAGGCATGAATCATTTTATGTTACCCGAAACGACAAAATTAAAAATGCAGCAAGGCAGTAATGCCATGATTGGTCAAGCGAACCGTTATGGTAATTTTGCGATGGAACATTTAATAAATACCATTTTAACAAATGGTGGTAAGCGTAAAAACTTAGAAATTAAAGTATTCGGTGGTGGAAAAATTATTCCAACGTTGAGTGATGTCGGCAAGAGCAATATAGATTTCATTTTGGATTATATTGACCAAGAAGGACTGACATTGTTATCGCAAGATTTGGGTGATATTTATCCGCGTAAAGTCATTTATTTTCCAAAAACAGGGAAAGTAGGAATGAAAAAAATTCAAGACTTGCATAACGATACTATTGCACAACGTGATCATCAATATTTAAGAAATATCAAAGACTTGCCTGTTGAAGGCGATGTTGAGCTATTTTAATTCGTAACAAATAAATAAATCCGATTCTCAGAGTACGCATGAAAAAAATACGAGTTTTAATTGTCGATGATTCCTTATTAGTCCGAAAAATCTTAACCAGCGTACTCAATAATGCACCAGATATTGAAGTTGTTGGTGCGGCAGAAGATGCTTTGGTCGCAAGAGATATGATTAAAGAGTTAAATCCTGACGTATTAACGCTCGATATTGAAATGCCACACATGAATGGCATTACGTTTTTGCGAAATTTGATGCGCTTACGTCCGATGCCTGTTGTCATGATTTCAACGCTTACGCATCATGGCGCAGAAGTGACTTTAGAAGCATTAGCTTTAGGAGCTGTAGATTTTGTACTGAAACCAAGAATAGATGCAGAACATACACTTGCAGATTTTTCAGAAGAAATTATCTCAAAAGTTCGTGTCGCAGCAAATACGAATGCACTAGCTCAAAAACAACACGAAGAACCACCTGTTGTTAATGTAATAAATGCAATGCAAAACATTCTCTCAACACGAAATACAACGAGTTTTACTAAACTTATTGTTTTGGGAGCATCTACTGGTGGCACAGAAGCAATTAAAGTCGTGGTAAAAAGTTTACCCGCAAATTGCCCCCCTGTTTTGATTACTCAGCATTTGCCAGCAGCGTTTAGTGAATCTTTTGTACAGCATATTGATGCAGTCACACAAATGACGGCAACTATTCCAGTACATGGGCAAGTCGTTGAATGGGGTAATATCTATCTTGCACCAGGTGGTTTTCAAATGGGTGTGATACGAATGAATAATCAATATATTATTCAAATAGAAGATAGTCCGCCTGTGAATCGCCATAAACCCGCTGTTGATGTGTTATTTCATGCGGCTGCGAAATGTGCGAAAGAAAATGCGGTATGTGTTTTGCTTACAGGAATGGGAGCAGATGGCGCAGTTGGTATGCAAGCCATGAAAGAAGCTGGTGCAAAAACCATTATTCAAGATGAAGCATCTAGTGTTGTTTGGGGAATGCCTGGGGCAGCATTTAAATTAGGCTGTACGGATTATGTCGTTCCTTTAGACGAGATAGCCGCTAAAATTTTGACACTGGTTAAAACTGGATTACGTTAACAGGCGAAAAGAGACATTATGAACAGTCAAACAAAATCACAATTTATTGCGGTCGCTTCGATTACATCGGAATTAAGTGCCGTAATGGTCGTAGCAAAAGAAATTTCGTTAGCGGCTGCCAATGCAAAAGCAATTGCATTTCGGGCGGGTGACAAAGCAAAAGGCTTTCAACCAATTACCGATTTTATTAACGAACTAGCTAAAGAAACCATTGAATTAGTTACGAATATCAATGTTTATGCGTTACTTTTATACCGTTTAACCGTTAATGAATATCGTCGTACTGCCGCTTACAATCGTTTTGAGCAAGTAGCGAAATTGGCGAATGGAGCGCATTACGCTAATTCTATGCAAGAGCCGATTACACACGCAAAAACGATGATGCAAGATTGCCAACGTCAGTTTAAACGTGATGTGACGCAATTATTAGGACAATTGGAAGCTGTTATGCACCACGCACGGGCAGCGCGTGTTATTGCGGCAAACTCGCGAATTGAAGCATCTCAAGCGGGCGAGTATTTACAAAGTTTACAAGCCGTTGCTGAAAGCGTCGATAAAGCGGCGCATACCATTCATGATAATGTGCAGCGTTGCCGAATCGCATTATCGATTTATCGTAATAGTTAAAAAAGGAGCATCATTTTCATGAAAATGACTAAGATTTACGAAGGAGCGCATCAATGGGTGATGTTTGGGCGCGACGAAAATAAACCCGATAACATTATCGACAGCAACCAGTACATTGTGCGAACAGCAAACAAATGTTTGTTGCTTGAGCCTGGTGGTACGGAATTGTTTGCACCAATGATGGCAGCAGTTCTACATCATGCGCCAGTTGATCAAATTACGGATTTGTTTGCGTCACACCAAGACCCTGACGTAATTTCGTCATTAGGCTTATGGGATCAAGCGTTATCAAATGCAAAATTACACGCACCTGCCCTTTGGGAAGGCTATATTCGCAATTTTGGCTGTGAATCGATTGAATATGTGCCGATTCCAGACAATGGTGAAACAATTAAAATAGAATCAGTGGAATTACAAATTATTCCGGCACACTACTTGCATTCTCCTTGTAACTTTCATGTTTATGATTCACAAGCGAAGATTTTAATGTGTGGTAGTGTTGGTTCTGCTTTTGAACCTGCGAATGCGCCAGTATTTGTTGAGCGCTTTGATGTTCACGTTGAGAAAATGCGAGCTTATCATCAACGGATGATGCCATCGAATCAAGCTAAACGCGCTTGGATTGATCGCGTTAGAAATTTAGATATTGATATTTTAGCTCCACAACATGGTCGAATGTTCAAAGGCGATGACGTTAAACGCTTTTTGGATTGGTTTGATTCGTTACAAGTTGGAACAGGTGTTTAATTTTAAAAAATTGTTGTTCATGTTATAAAAAAAGTGTGTTGTTTGGTTGTTGTAAGAAGTAAAGTTGTTTGTAAAAAAGAGTGTGTTGTTTTTGTGTTAAGAAAGTGGGGAGAAACCGTCTGATGAGTAATCATCAGGCGGTTTTTCTTTGGTGTTAATTTTTCAAATAAACATCGTAACGTAATAATTTTCCCGAAAAACTCTCGCTCGGTTTGCCGCTTAACGGTTCTGCATAATCAGGACTTTTTACCACAATACGTTTCCCCGTCGCCGCAAAAGCCGCTTCAAATAACTCAGTTTTATCCAAATCTTCACCGACCAATTCTTGCAAAATCGTCATTGATTTTTTGCTCAGTGCCGATTTTTTGCGTTTTGGCGGAAACATCGGGTCTAAATAAATGCAATCTGGCTGGGTTTCTAAGTTTTTTAATAATTCAATCGCGTTGCCAGTCATTAAAATCGGCGGTGAAAGTTCTAGTTTTTTCACCCAAGATTCTCGCGCTAATCGTTCAAACGCATCCGTTAATAATGCCGCCATCATCGGTGAACGCTCAATGCACATCACATCATAACCCATCCGAAATAAACACAAACTATCTTGCGCCCAACCCGTTGTTGCGTCGATAACGGTTTTGGTTTTGCGTCCAATTGCTTGCGCGAATGCGCCTTCTTTTGGCGCAGGATACGAACGTTGCTCACCATTTCTCGGGGCAAGATCCACGCTCAAACCGCCTTTTTTCAGCAATTCTTTATCGAGTAATTTCAATTCACCGTCACGCCATGTTAAAAAAAACGCTTCGGAATTTTGCTCATTCGATTGTCGAACAGGAACATTTAAGCGTTCAGCAAGTTCTTCAAATTTTGAAAATTCGCCCTGCCCTTCAAAAAGTACGGCGAGTTTATTTTGAGCTGACATTATTCAGTTGAAATCGACGTTTGTTCATTTTTCAAAGCAGCATCAAGTGTGTGCCACGCCAATGTCGCGCATTTCACGCGAGCTGGATATTCACGCACGCCAGCCAAAACCGCGAGTTTGCCAACCGCTTCGAGTTGCAAATCTTCACTTTTTCCCGTGGTGATTTTGTGAAATGTGTGAAATAAATCCTCCGCTTCGGCTTGCGTTTTGCCTTTGATAATTTCAGTCATCAATGAAACCGAAGCGGTTGAAATGGCACAACCCGAACCTTGAAAACTTGCGTCGGTGATGGTGTTGCCGTCCATTTTTAAAAATAACGTTAAACGGTCGCCACAAAGTGGATTGAACCCTTCAACCATGCGGTCGTAATTTTCCATAACGTAGAAATTACGCGGGTTGCGGTTGTGGTCAAAAATGACTTCTTGATATAAGTCGCGTAAATCTTCAAACATTAGCCAAACATCTCAATTAAATTTTTAACTCCTGAAATCAACACATCAATTTCAGCCTTGGTGTTGTACATCGCGAACGAGGCGCGAGCGGTTGCAGGCACTTTGTAAAAATCCATCACGGGCATGGCGCAATGATGACCTGCGCGAATCGCAATCCCTAAACTGTCGAGCATCGTGCCAATATCGTGTGGGTGAATTTTGCCCAGCGTGAAAGACAGAATCGCGCCTTTTTCTTTCGCTTCACCGATGATTTTTAAACCGTCGATTTTCAAGGCTTCTTGCGTGGCGTAAGCCAGCAATTCCGCTTCATGCGCCGCAATTTTATCCATGCCAATCGTATTTAAATAATCAATCGCTGCGCCTAAACCAATGACTTCGGCAATGCTGGGCGTTCCTGCTTCAAATTTATGCGGCAAACCTGCGTAAGTGCTTTTCTCAAAAGTCACGGTGCGAATCATATCGCCGCCACCTTGATACGGCGGCATCGCTTCGAGTAACGCTTGTTTGCCATACAAAACGCCCACGCCCGTTGGCGCGTAAAGTTTGTGACCTGAAAACACATAAAAATCACAATCCAACTTTTGTACATCAACAGGCGTGTGCGGAATGGCTTGTGCGCCATCGAGCAAAACGGGAATGTTTCGCGCGTGTGCTAATTCAATAATTTTTTCGACAGGGTTAATCGTTCCGAGCGCGTTCGACATGTGAACGACGGAAATCAATTTTGTTTTTGAATTTAGTAACGCCTCAAATTCTGGCATCAACAATTCACCTGCCATATTCATCGGCGCAACTTTCAAAATCGCGCCTTTTTCTTCGCACAACATTTGCCACGGCACGATGTTTGAGTGATGTTCCATTGCGGTGATAATAATCTCGTCACCCGCGTGGATATTGGCTTTACCGTAAGTTTGTGCGATTAAATTTATCGCATCGGTCGCGCTACGCACAAAAATAATTTCTTTTTCACTTTGCGCGTTGATAAACGTTTTCACTTTTTCACGCGCGGCTTCAAATAAATCGGTCGAACGCACGCTTAATGTATGAACGCCGCGATGTACATTCGCGTAATCGTGGCTGTAAAGTTTGACGATGCTATCAATCACGGCTTGCGGCTTTTGGCAACTCGCGGCGTTGTCCAAATAAACGAGTGGCTTGTTGCGAATTTTTTCGTTGAGAATCGGAAAATCAGCGCGGATTTTTTCAATCGGATAAGTCATTAACGTTCTGCTCCTTCAGGGAATCTCGCCAATAATAGGTTGAAAACAGATTCGCGCAAACTCGGCACGGTAATTTTATCGACCATTTCGTTGGCAAAGGCAAACGTCAAAATGTGTTTTGCCGTCGCTTCATCGATGCCGCGTGATTGCAAATAGAAAATTGATTTTTCGTCTAATTGTCCAACCGTCACGCCGTGGGCGCATTTCACATCGTCGGCATAAATTTCCAATTGCGGTTTCGTGTCGATTTCGGCTTCATTCGATAACAACAAATTGCGGTTGTTCATTTTGGAGTCAATTTTTTGTGCGTTTTCAGCGACGACAATTCGCCCTTGAAAAACGCCTTTTGCTTGGTCGTTCAAAATGCCTTTGTAAAATTCGCGGCTGATTCCGTTTGGTTGTAAATGGTTGATTCGCGTGAAATTATCGAGATGTTGTTTTTGCGAACCCAAATATAAACCGTTCAATTCACATTCTGCCGCCGTCGCTAAATCGCAGACAATATCACTTCGCGCCAACACACTTCCTAACGCAAAATTATGATGCGTGAAACGGGCGTTGTCGGCTTGTTGAACGTAAGTGCCGCCAAAATGATAAGCGGTTTCACTTTCTTGTTGCACTTTATAAAGCGTCAAATCAGCATTTTCACCAACAAAAATTTCAGCCACCGAATTCGTCAAATAGGCGTTATTTTCTGAACTGCTAAACGTTTCAATCAGCGTGGCTTTCGCATTTTTTTCCAAAATGACAACGTGGCGCGTCGGCAAAATCGCTTCTTGCGTGGCGACGTGAATAATTTGAATCGGCTTTTCTAAAACCCCATTTTCGGCAATATGAACAAACAGCCCGTCGGTAAAATTCGCGGTATTGAAATCAATAAAACCGTGCGTTTGGGTAATCGCTTGATTGAATTTCGATTGCAGCAAATCGGCGTGATTGTTAAGCGCGTCGTTGATTGAACAAACCGTAATGGTTTTGGGCAAATTCGATAATTCCGCGTTGAAAAAACCGTCAACCAACACAAAATGAAAAGCTGTTCCACCTTGTGAACCGTCAAAAACGGGAGCATTTTCTATTTTTGCCAATGGAAATTCTTTTTTGGCAATCACCGAAACGTTGGTGTAACGCCAATCTTCCAAACGATTTGATGGAAAACCTGTTTGTTCAAATTGCGATTTGGCTTGTTGGCGAAAATCGTCTAACCATGAAATACTCATGCTTGCTCCAACCAACCATAACCTTTTTCTTCGAGTTCCAACGCCAACTCCGCGCCACCTGATTTCACGATTTTACCGTCCGCCAAAACATGAACAAAATCGGGTTTAATGTAATCGAGCAAACGTTGGTAATGCGTCACCATAATAAACGCGCGGTTTTCAGAACGTAGCGCGTTCACGCCATCAGCCACAATTCGCAACGCATCAATGTCTAAACCTGAATCTGTTTCGTCCAAAATGCACAATTGCGGCTCGAGCATAGCCATTTGTAAAATTTCGTTACGTTTCTTTTCACCGCCCGAAAAACCTTCATTCACCGCACGATATAAGAATTTTTCGTCCATATCGAGGGCTTTGGTTTTGGCTTTTACGAGCGTTAAAAAATCCATTGCATCAACTTCGCTCAAACCTTTGTGTTTGCGAACCGCGTTTAATGCGGCTTTCAATAAATAAACGTTTGTTACGCCCGCGATTTCAACGGGATATTGAAACGCCAAAAATACACCTTCACGAGCGCGAATTTCGGCAGGCATTTCGAGTAAGTTTTTGTCGTTATAAGTGATTGAACCGCCTGTGACTTCGTAGCCTGATTTGCCAGACAAAATGTGCGAAAGTGTGCTTTTACCCGCGCCGTTAGGTCCCATTATGGCGTGAATTTCGCCTGCTTTCACTTCGAGATTTAAGCCTTTGAGAATTTCTTTTGTTCCAACATTGACGGTTAAGTCTTTAATTTTTAGCATTTGTGATTCCAGGATTGGCATTATTTTCATCAAAAAATTTTTACTAACCGTTTAATTTTACATCAATTATCTGTAACTACTCAGCCCCTTGTAAAAATTGCCAAATTCAAGCACATTATGCAACATGAAAAAACTCTTTAATGTAACTACTCAGTACCCAATCCAGTATTTTTCATTATAAAAAATATATTTAAAATCATGAGGAAATTTTGAAGAATTATGTGGTGTTGGAATGAACGATGCGGGTTTGTTATTTTTTAAACAGGTTTTTAACAAGGTGAAAAAATGAAGGGCTGGGTTTATATCATTACAACCAAATCAATGCCAGATTTGGTCAAAGTAGGTTTTTCGACAAAAGACCCCGATTTGAGAGCCGCTGAATTAAATAACACGGGCAATCCTTATCCGTATGAAGTCGCCTACGATATTTTAATAAACGAGCCGAGAAACATCGAACAAATTGCACATCAATTACTCAAAAATCAAAATTTTCATGAGAACAAAGAATGGTTTAATTGCCCTATTGAAATTGCAATTGAAGCAATTAGAAAAGCCGCCAATGATGAAATTATATTGGAAAATATCTACGTTGAATTGACAGTTGATTGGCTTGATGAATTGATTGCGTGGGCTGATGAACACTGTATTTCTGAAGAACAAATGCCGCGTGAGAAACAGAGCATTTTATCGATGACTGAGTTGAATTTATTTGATAATCAATTGTCAGAACTGCCTGAATTTCTGGGTAATTTAACTAGATTAGAGTCGCTAACTTTATCGCGCAATCAATTGACAGAATTACCTGAATTTCTGGGTAATTTAACTAAGTTAGAGTGGCTAAATTTATCTGAAAATCAACTGACTGAACTGCCCGAATTTATCAGTAATTTAACCGAGTTGACTCACTTGTATTTATCTGACAATCAACTTGCTGAGTTGCCCGAATTTATCGGTAATTTGACCGGTCTAACTGAGTTGGATTTATATGACAATCAACTTGCTGAGCTGCCCGAATTTATCGGTAATTTGACGAAGTTAACTAACTTAAATTTATCACTTTCACAACTGACCGAGCTGCCCGAATTTATTGGTAATTTAACCAATCTGACTAGATTGAGTTTATCAGGCACTCAACTTACTGAGTTGCCTAAGTTCATGGGTAGCTTAACTAATCTGACTAGCTTGAATTTAACAGCCAATCACTTTACTGAACTACCCGAATTTCTGGGTAACTTAACTAAGTTGACTGCTTTGTTTTTATCATCCAATCAATTAACGGAGTTACCCAAGTTTATTGGTAATTTAACTAAGTTGGATTTGCTGGATTTATCTAACAATCGACTGACTGAGCTGCCTGAGTTTATGGGTGATTTAACTAATCTGGCTATGTTGATTTTAAATAACAATCAATTGACAGAGCGACCTCAGTCTATTGGTAACCTGACGAATTTAACGTCGTTGTATTTATCTGGCAATCCAATCAAATCGCTACCTTCCGAGTTAAGTCATCTTAGTGCGACCTCTAAACTTTAGATGTGTGTTTTAAGCGATGTTGAATTTCAGCAACACAAAGAAAAGTTACTTGATTGAACCACAACAGGAATTATCAAAATGAATTTATCCGCTCAAGAAATTAATTCTCAATTTTTAATGTTGCCTGAACACGAACAACAAAAAGTGGTCGATTTCATTTTAGCGTATGTTAAACAACGCTTAGAACAGGTTAACGAAACGGCTTTATCAAAGGAGAATAAAACATGAACATTCAAAACTATATGCAAACGTTAGGACAACAAGCCAAAGCTGCGGCACGAATCCTAAGTCACACCGACACGAATTTAAAAAACCGTGCGTTAATTGCGATTGCGAACGCGCTCCAAGAAAGCAAAGCCGATTTAATTACCGAAAACCAAAAAGATTTGGTTGCGGGTAAAGAAAATGGTTTGGACGACGCGGCGTTGGACAGATTGACGCTCTCGCCAAAAGGCATTCAAGCGATGATTGACGGGCTGATTCAAGTGGCTTCGTTGCCCGACCCGATTGGTGAAATCACCGATTTAAGTTATCGTCCGAGCGGCATTCAAGTGGGACAAATGCGCGTGCCGTTGGGCGTAATTGGGATTATTTACGAATCGCGCCCGAATGTAACAATTGACGCGGCGGCGTTATGTTTGAAATCGGGAAATGCGTGTATTTTACGCGGCGGTTCGGAGGCAATTCATTCAAATCGGGCAATTGCGGCGTGTGTCACACAAGGTTTGATTGAAGCCGAATTGCCAGCAACTGCTGTGCAAATCGTTGAAACCACCGACCGTGCGGCAGTGGGAGAATTGATTACGATGAACGAATTTGTCGATGTGATTGTGCCTCGCGGTGGCAAAAGTTTGATTGAACGCATCAGCAAAGGAGCGACGATTCCCGTCATCAAACATTTGGACGGCATTTGCCACGTTTACATCGACGACAAAGCCGACATTAACAAAGCAATTCGCGTGGCGGTAAATTCTAAAGCGCACCGTTACGGCGTGTGCAATGCAATGGAAACGCTTTTGATTGCTGAAAATATCGCGGCGCAAATTTTGCCGTTACTTGCCGAACAATTTCACTCGAAAGGCGTGGAATTGCGTGGTTGTGCGAAAACGTGTTCGTTACTGAAAAACTGCATTCGCGCCACCGAAGAAGATTGGCAAACAGAATATCTTGCGCCGATTTTATCGATAAAAATCGTGAGTGGCATCGACGAAGCCATGAATCACATTCATCAATACAGCTCACAACACACCGAATCCATTGTGACGGAAGATTACACCTTGGCGCGACGGTTTTTGCGCGAAGTCGATTCCAGTTCGGTGATGGTGAATGCTTCAACTCGTTTTGCAGATGGATTTGAATACGGTTTAGGTGCAGAAATCGGCATCAGCACTGACAAATTACACGCTCGGGGGCCTGTCGGTTTGAAAGGCTTAACGTCTTTGAAATATATCGTGTTAGGCGACGGACATATTCGCGCCTAAATGATTGGCATATTCGGTGGCACATTCGACCCAGTTCATTACGGGCATTTGCGAGCGGCGTTGGAATTGAAGGAATTATTTGAACTGGAACACGTTCGTTTAATTCCTTGCGCCCAACCTGTTCACCGCGATTCACCGATGACAACCGCAGTGCAACGTTTAGAAATGCTGCAACTAGTCACGAAAAATCAAACCGATTTAATCGTTGATGCTCAAGAATTACAACGTGCGGGTGGTTCTTATACTTTCGACACATTGACCGCATTGCGTTTGAATTACCCCGATGTAACACTACTTTTTTTTGTGGGTAGTGATGCGTTTAATAAATTTACAACATGGTTTCGTTGGCAGGAATTGTTTGATTTAGCGCATATTGTGGTGATTACTCGCCCAAACGCCGAATTAAAACCGTTAAACGAATTTTTCAAAATGCGCTTAACAAATGACAAACAAATTTTGAAAGAAGAATTTTCAGGACGTTTATTTTTTCAACAAATTACACAATTAGCGATTTCTGCGACGGCAATTCGCGGTATGATTGCAGCACGACAAAATCCGCGCTTTTTGTTACCCGACGCGGTCATCGATTATATTTATCAAAATCAGCTTTATTTTTAGGAACATAATGCAAACAGAAGCACTTTTAGCCTTAGTTGAAGGCGAATTAAACGAACGCAAAGCTCTGGACATGACAGTTTTAGACGTGCGTGGCAAAACCAGTTTTACCGATTACATGATTGTCGTGACAGGCACATCAAACCGACATTTAAAAGCCTTGTGCGATTACGTTGAAATGAAAGTCAAAGCCAATGGCGTAATGCCACTCGGTATGGAAGGCGACATAACTTCAGATTGGGTCTTGCTTGATTTAGGCGATGTGATTGTTCACGCGATGACACAACAAACGAGAGATCTTTATCAATTGGAAAGATTGTGGACAGTCGGCGATCCGATTGTTGAAGAAGCTTAAAAACGACAAGGGCAGATTTTGAACCTGCCCTTTTTTTATGATTTTTAGTTGTAACGAACTTCTGCTTTACCTTCACCCGCAATAATCTCACCCATCACAAATGCTGTTTCGCCTAATTCAGCAAGCAAATTTAAAGTTGCAGCTTCATCTTCAGCAGCTATACAAATCACCATTCCAACGCCACAATTAAATGTAATCAACATATCGGCTTGTGACACGTTGCCGTTGCTTTGTAACCAATCAAAAATCGCGGGAAACTGCCATGATTTTAAATCAATTTGGGCATTCAAATTATCAGGAATGACACGCGGTAAATTTTCAGTTAAACCACCACCTGTAATATGCGCTAACGCATGAACAGGAATTTTTTTAATTAACGACAATAATGATTTAACGTAAATCCGCGTTGGAGTTAACAATGTTTCGCCCAACGTTTTGCCATTAAACGGTTCATCTAATGAGGCTTGATTACGTTCGATAATTTTGCGAATTAGCGAATAACCGTTTGAATGTGCGCCAGAAGAAGCCAAGCCAATCAATTTATCGCCTATGCTGACTTTGCTACCGTCGAGCATTTCAGATTTTTCAACAATACCAACGCAAAAACCCGCTAAATCATAATCACCATCGGCATACATATTCGGCATTTCAGCGGTTTCACCACCGACTAACGCTGCTCCAGCTAATTCACACCCTTTACCAATACCTTCAATGACAGAAGCAGCGGTATTTACGTCTAATTTTCCCGTCGCAAAATAGTCTAAGAAAAACAGCGGTTCTGCGCCTTGCACAATAATATCGTTCACACACATGGCAACCAAATCAATGCCGACGGTGTTGTGAATGCCTGAATCAATCGCTAATCTCAATTTTGTACCGACACCATCTGTACCTGAAACCAAAACAGGATTTTTATAACGGTCGAGTGGTAATTCAAATAACGAACCAAAACCGCCT
>CAINDC010000124.1 GCA_903847275.1 uncultured Pseudomonadota bacterium | reverse complement strand
GGATCGCTCGATGCAATACGTGTAAAATCTCGAAATCCTCCCGCTGCATATTTGAAAATATCTTCCTGTTCATCGCGTCGCCCCAACATATCAACCAAACCAAACGCTAAAATATGCGGCAAATGGCTTGTTGCCGCTAAAACACTGTCATGTTGTTGCACATCCATAATCGAAACTAACGCTCCGATTTCTTGCCAAAATTGCTGTGTTTTTTGCAATGCTTCGGCATTTGTATTTTCAACAGGCGTAAGAATGAGGCGTTTATTTAAAAATAAATCGACTAACGCCGCTTGAACACCGCTATTTTCAGCACCTGCAATTGGATGAGCTGCGATGAAATTGGGCGGCACAAAACCAAACACTTTCTCTGCCGCTTCAATCACATTGCCTTTTGTGCTGCCAACATCGAAATAAACAGTTTCCGATGACCAAAACGGTTTAAGCATTTTAAAAATGCTTTCCGTTGCAGCGACGGGCGTAGCGATAATCACACAATCTGCGTTGCAAACCGCCACTTCAATATCTGTATAAAATTCGTCAATGACGCTTAAATCTTTGGCGATTTGTAAATTCTCAACATCGTCCAAACGCCCAAAACCCACTATCGTTTCAACTAAATTTTGAGTGCGAGCCGCTTTCGCAATTGAACCGCCAATTAAACCTACGCCAATGACGCATATTTTTTTAAACATTCGTTAAAACTTCCTTCAATGCAGTTAAAAATTTTGCATTTTCAGTGGGCGTACCGATGCTGATGCGTAAGAAGTTCGGCATTTCATACACATCAACAGGACGAACAATTACGCCTTTTCGTAACAACTTTTCATAAATTGGTAAACCCGCTTGTTTCAAATCAACAGAAACAAAATTACCTGCTGATGGAATCCACGTTAGATTTAATGCTTTGAAGCCCTCTGTGAGTTGCTTCATGCCAAAGGTATTATTTTCAACAGTTACTCGAACGTGTTCCTCGTCATTTAATGCGGCTTCAGCAGCTACTAATGCGAGTGAATTATTATTAAATGGCTGGCGAACACGATTTAACAAATCGGCAATTTCGACGCTCGATAAACTGTAACCGACACGCAAACCCGCTAAACCGTAGGCTTTTGAAAAAGTGCGCGTAATGATTAAATTTGGGAATTTTTTTAACCATGAAACCGAATCAACCGTTTCGATTTCGCTGACAAATTCAAAATACGCTTCGTCCAACACGCAAATAACGTGTTCGGGTAAAAGATTTATAAAATGTTCAATTGCTTCTTGTTTAAGCAATGTACCCGTCGGATTATTTGGATTGGCAATAAATACAATGCGCGTTTTCGCGGTCACGCGGTCTAACATTTGAATTAAATCATGTCCGTAATTTATCGCAGGTGTGACCACCGCTTTTGCGCCAACGGCTTGCGTCACAATTGGATAAACGGCAAAAGCGTGTTGCGAAAAAATCACTTCATTTTCGGGTGTTAAAAAAGCACGAGCAACTAATTCCAAAATTTCGTTTGAACCATTGCCGAGTGTTATTTGTTCCATTGAAACCGCGTATTTTTTTGCTAACGCATTTTTCAAATGAAAGCCGCTACCGTCAGGATATAACGCTAAATCCACCATCGCATTTTGAATCGCGGCGCGTGCTTTTTCACCAATACCTAACGGGTTTTCGTTAGACGCGAGTTTCACAATGTTAGAAATTCCTAATTCGCGCTCCAATTCTTCAATCGGTTTGCCCGCTTTGTAAGGAATCAATTTTTGTACGCCATCAACAGCAAGAGAATAAATGTTTGTCATAAAATTTTTAGATTTAAAGTGAAAGATAAAAACAATGGCGCGTTCGGAATTACAGCACGAAATCAGTGGCGGCTAAACTGCTCACGCCATTCAATTGAATCGAAAACTCAGGAGCAGTGTCAGCATCAGTGCTACCGTAGAGGATTTTGCTTGTTGCATCGAAACGTAATTGTGCCGAAGCGTTTGTTTTGTTGAATGCTGCAGTGCCGATAAACGTAAAGGCTTGGTCGCCCGTTATTTTTTCATTTGCATCAATTACCGAAAGGTCGATTTTATCCGTGAAACTTTTGAAGTCGGTAATCGTGTCGCGTGTTTTTGAGGTAATACCCGAATCTGCTAATGCAATGAATTTGAAAATATCGGAATCTGCGCCGCCCGTTAAAACATCTGCGCCAGCTCCACCAATTAACGTATCTAAACCCGCGCCGCCAATTAACGTATCGTTTCCTGCCAAACCTTTTATCAAATCATTGCCCGCTAAACCGTCCAATTTTTCAGCTTTTGCCGTGCCTGAAATTTGGTCATTACCGCTGGTGGCTTTGGTGCTGACATTGCTCAAAACTGCCGTTGTGGCATTGCTGGTGACGAATTCTTCTGTGCCTTCTCCGTCCAAATAACTCACTTGAACACTGATTTTTTTGCCAATATCAGCGACTGATAAAAGATAACTGGCATCCGTTGCGCCAAAAATCTCTGCGCCATTGCTTAACCATTGATAACCAAAATCGCCTAAACCATCAGAATCAGCAAGTGTGTTTTTGATTGTTAAAGTTTGCGCTTGTGTAGCTGTGCCAGTAATTGTGATATTTCCAGTTGGTGTATGGTTGATATGAATTTCTTTTGCAGGGGCAATATAAACATCGTCGGTAGCGGGATTGGCAAAACTGACTACGTCGGTGAGTTGTTCTGAAATAGCTTTGCTATCAAAGGGAATATATTTACCAGTAGCTGAATCGTAAGTATCTCCCATACCCCAGATTACAACAGAACCATCGGCGCGTAATGCTGCAAATCCATTTCCATTTGAATAAATTTCTTTGACATCAATGTCGCCATTCAAGTCACTTGCAACGGCACTGCTATCGTTATTTTGTCCCCACGTTACAACTGAACCATCGACGCGTAATGCTGCAAAACCTGAATTATTTGAATAAATGTTTGTAACATCAATTTTGCCGTTGAGTTTATCGGCAACAGTTGAAGTATCAATTTGAAGTGATTTATAAGTTATGGGTTCGTAACCGCCATATCCCCAACTAACAACAGAGCCATCAACTCGAAGTGCGGCAAACGCTCCATTTCCAGAATAAATTTCTTTTACATCAATTGTTCCGTTAAGTTGGCTGGCAACTGTGCTGCTATCTCCTCCAGAATCTTTATCACCCCAAGTAAAAACTGAGCCATCAGCGCGAAGTGCGGCGAAAGAAGTCGCCATCATTCCAGCACTTGAATAAATTTGCTTTACAGGATTTGTTCCATTTAATTCACTTGCTACGGCAATGCTATCGATTGGAACTTCATAAGCAGAACTTCCCCAGCTAATGACAGAACCATCTTCACGAAGTGCTGCAACTGCACTAGTCATTGACATCATTCCATCATCTGAATAAATTTTCTTAACAGGAATTGTCCCGTTAAGTTGATCTGCGACAGAGCTAATATCCGCAGTGTCTTTTGCGCCCCACGCAAAAACAGAGCCATCGGCTTTTATTGCAATAAACCCGCCGCCCATCATATTTTCGATTGATTGGATGTGTTTTACGCCGCTACCGAGTTGGCTTGCTACAGCATTAGTATCAATCAATGTTTGAGTTGCGGGAGTGGTTGAATAATCGCTATCAGCTATGCCCCAACTAATAACAGAACCATCTACACGCAATGCTGCAAATTCACTCCAGTTTGAATGAACACTGATAACGTCAATATCGCCGTTAAGTGCATTGGCTATGGAACTGCTATCAACACTATTATCACCCCAAGTTACGACAGAACCGTCTGCGCGAAGTGCGGCAAAAGTATTCCAGCCATCAGAGAAGATATGCGTAACGGGAATTGAACCGTTGAGTTGGCTGGCAACAGAACTTGTATCAATTTGAACTTGTTTATTGGTCGCAGAATCCCAGCCACCACTTCCCCAGCTAACTACCGAACCATCTGAACGAATTGCCGCAAAAGCACTACCATTTGAAAAAATTTGCGTAACGTCAATATCACCATTGAGTTGAGAAGAAACGGCACTGCTGTCACCACCTGAATCTTTACTGCCCCACGTCACAACAGAACCATCGGAACGCAATGCGGCAAATGAACTGCCATTCGTGAAAATTTGTGTAACGGGAATTGTACCGTCTAGTTGGCTGGCAACAGAACTGATGTCACCGCCTGAATCTTTGTTGCCCCACGCGAAAACAGAACCATCGCTTTTGATAACGGCAAATGCGCCGTAATTTTGTTGTTCGTTATAAGGTTCTGTTTTTGGTGTGACAGTTAACGTGCCGCCGCCGATAGTTGTTGTAGTTGTGGTCATGGTTTTTGATTCCTGTGGATGTTAAAAAATGTTGTGGGTTATTCGTGGTTTTCAAACTCAACCAACAACTGGTGATTTTTGGTTGCACAGACAGTATGAATTTTTGGCGGATTCATATTGTTAAACCAACGGGGGTAATTTGTTGAATTGCTGTGTTTGCCACATTTCGAGCAATTCGGTTTGATAACGTGTTGCCCATTCAACCACCATTTTACTGGCGCGGTTGGGCAAATCACCTTCAATCCAGCAATTCTCATTATGAAATCAAGCGGTCGTAGGAATAGGTATTTCAAGACCTTTGAGCATAAATTCGAGCATCTGTCGCCAATTGTCAAAGCAAATATATCGAGTTAATGCCCGAATATCATCAAAAAACGTCTTTC
>CAINDC010000123.1 GCA_903847275.1 uncultured Pseudomonadota bacterium | reverse complement strand
TCAGACGTAACTCAGCCACAAGCTCGTACAAATCAGTAATCAGCTTGTCTTTATCTGCATGAGTCAAATCAGAGAGGTTTTTCATACTCGATAATGTGCTTGAATTCTCGGATTTTTGCAAGGGGCTGAGTAGTTACGATATTTTGCACCAAAACTGCCTTAAATTCTCACCTGCATTGGTTTGTGGGGACTATCAACATTCTAGGTAAGTGGGCGCGTGAAACGGGATTCGCATCATGAAAACCTGTAACTATTCGTAGCCAATCAATTTGGTTGTTAATGTAACGATGAATGCTCGATACTCTGGAGCGACGCGATAAAATTGCCATGACGACAACCGTAATAACAAAGACTTGAGAGTGCCGCTTTCCTCTGTTATCGCGAATATCAGGCAGTTTTTCCAAAGCATCAATAAATTTTTTACTGCTCTTTTTATGATTTTGATTTGCTAGCATTTCGTAGTTATCCAAGTTGAAATGCCACATTTTACAGTCAAGTTAATTTTTTATGAGAAAACCGTGCCTGCATTGGTTTGTGGGGACTATCCGTAGTTCAACTGTTGCTTAATTTTTGTGAAATCCCCACACTTTTAATCACACCCACCGCTTTCTACTTTCATAAGAAATGCGGCGGCTACCTGTGGATAATGAGAAGTCACAATTCAAACAAAAAAATTTTATTTTTAATCGTGAAATTACAACTTTACGAAAGCGCACTCACGTTTGCTTTCGCTATTTCAGCGATTTTACCGAATGCGTCAATATCGCGAACCGCAATATCAGCTAACACTTTGCGATCGATTTTTACGTTTGCTTTGGTCAAACCGTTGATTAAACGGCTGTAGGAAATACCGAACATACGCGAAGCCGCGTTGATACGCACAATCCATAACGCACGGAATTGACGTTTTCTTTGTTTGCGATCGCGGTACGCATACTGACCTGCTTTGATTACCGCTTGTTTTGCAACACGGTAAACCCGGCTTCTTGCGCCATAATAACCTTTTGCTTGTTTAAGAACTTTTTTATGTCTTGCTCTGGCTGTAACACCACGTTTTACTCTAGGCATGATTTATCTCCGATTTATTAAAGGTAAGGAATCATGCGGTTTGCCATGCGTAAATCTGAAGCGTGTACATGGTTTGGCGAGCGCAATTGTCTTTTTCTTTTAGTTGTTTTTTTCGTCAAAATATGACGACGGTGTGAATGTCCACACTTAATACCGCCGTTGCCCGTACGCTTGAAGCGTTTCGCGGCACCGCGATTTGTTTTAATTTTTGGCATTTGTTTAGCTCCAAATAAAGTTAAAAGTGTCCCTAAGAATAGTTCGATTAGGCAAAATGCGTGGCCTAAACAAAACTAAAATCACACGTCCTGTGTGACTTTTACTGCTATTTTTTCTTTTTAGGCGAGAGAACCATGACCATTTGTCGCCCTTCCATTTTTGGAAATTGCTCGACAATCGCCAACTCTTCCAAGTCTTTTTCGATGCGTTTCAAAACGTCCATTCCCAATTCTTTGTGCGCCATTTCACGACCGCGATAACGCAACGTAATTTTGGTTTTATCGCCTTCGGTTAGGAATTTAATCAGATTTTTCAGCTTGACTTGGTAATCACCTTCGTCCGTTCCAGGACGGAATTTGATTTCTTTAATCTGGATTTGCTTTTGATTTTTCTTCGCAACAGCCAGTTTTTTACTTTGTTCAAACTGAAATTTACCGTAGTTCATAATTTTACAAACTGGCGGATCCGCATTCGGTGAAATTTCAACTAAATCCAAATCCGCGTCATAAGCGATTTTTTTCGCTTCGTCTAACGGAATAATGCCTAGCGACTCACCGTCTGCACCTGTGACACGAACCCGACGAGCGGTAATCATGTCATTTAAGCGTGTCTCATCTTTTTTCGCAGCGATACCTTAATCCTCCACGTTAATTATTCTTTGTTTGCGATAACTTGCGCGAGTTGTGCGCTAAAGTTTTCTATCGACAAACTACCTAAATCGTCACCCTTTTGAGTGCGTACCGTCATGTTTTGTTCTTCTAATTCTTTGTCACCGATAATGACTAAATACGGCACACGTTGCATGGAATGCTCGCGGATTTTAAACCCGATTTTTTCATTTCTCAAGTCAATTTTGACGCGAATGCCTTGAGATTCAAGCGTTTTGAACACTTGTTGCGCGTATTCGGCGTGACGATCAGCAATCACCATCACCATCACTTGTACAGGCGACAACCACGTTGGGAACGTTCCCGCGTGTTGCTCAATCAAAATTCCAGTGAAGCGTTCGAGCGAACCTAAAATCGCGCGATGTAGCATTACAGGCACTTGACGCGAACCATCTTCGGCAACATAGCTTGCGCCTAAACGTCCTGGCATTGAAAAATCGACTTGAATTGTGCCGCATTGCCAAACGCGCCCGATGCAATCTTTTAACGAAAATTCGATTTTGGGACCATAAAATGCGCCTTCACCAGGTTGTAATTCCCACGCTAAATCTTTTGCATTTAATGCAAGTTCTAACGCGCCTTCTGCTTTATCCCAAACTTCGTCGCTACCCACCCGATTTTCGGGGCGAGTTGAGAGTTTAATAATGACATCGTCAAAACCAAAATCTTTATAAACATCAAACAGCAACTCGATAAATGTCGCGACTTCGTCTTGGATTTGCGATTCAGTACAAAAAATATGTGCATCGTCTTGAACGAAATTTCGTACGCGCATCAAGCCGTGTAAAGTTCCAGACGGTTCATTACGATGACATGAACCAAATTCAGCCAAACGAATCGGCAAATCTCGGTGACTTTTCATGCCTTGATTGAAAATTTGAACGTGGCACGGGCAGTTCATTGGCTTAATCGCGTAATCCCGATTTTCGGAATGCGAAGTAAAAATCATCGCCCCGAATTTTTCCCAATGCCCTGATTTTTCCCATAACGAACGGTCAACCATTTGGGGGGTTTTAACTTCACCGTAACCATTTACCCGTAATTTTTCGCGGATGTATTGTTCGATTTGTTGATAAATTACCCAGCCTTTTTCATGCCAAAACACCATGCCTGGTGCTTCTTCTTGGATATGAAAAAAGTCTAAGGTTTTGGCTAATTTGCGATGGTCACGTTTTTCGGCTTCTTCCAAACGGTTTAAATACGCTTGTAATTCTTTTTTGTCGCGCCACGCAGTGCCGTAAATGCGTTGCAACATTTCATTTTTTGCATCAGCACGCCAGTACGCGCCAGCAATTTTCATCAGTTTAAACGCGCCCAACTTTCCTGTACTTGGAACGTGAGGACCACGACATAAATCGGTGAAATTACCTTGTTGATATAACGACAAATCTTGATCTGCTGGAATCGATTCAATGATTTCAGCTTTATATTTTTCGCCTTGATTTTTGAAAAAAGTAATCGCTTCGTCACGCGATAAAACAGAACGTGAAAGCGAGATATTTTCAGCGACTAATTGCTGCATTTTCGCTTCGATAGTCGTTAAATCTTCAGGCGTGAACGGACGAGAATAGGCAAAATCATAGTAGAAGCCGTTTTCAATCACAGGTCCAATCGTGACTTGCGCTTCTGGGAATAATTGTTTGACCGCTTGCGCGAGCAAATGCGCGGTTGAATGACGAATAACGTCCAAACCTTCGTCGTCTTTTGCCGTGATAAGTTGAAGCTGTGCATCGTGTTCGATAATGGTGCTGGCATCAACGAGCTGTCCATTAAGTTTTGCAGCAAGTGTCGCTTTGGCAAGCCCTGTGCCAATGGATTGGGCGACTTCAAGTACGCTTAGTGGCGCATCGTAGTTGCGTTGAGAACCGTCTGGGAGTGTAATAACTAGCATCGTTTAATACCTACAAATTGCACAATAAAAAAAGCACTGACTTAGCAGTGCTTTATATTTGTTTGGTAGGCACGAGTGGACTCGAACCACCGACCACCACCATGTCAAGGTGGTACTCTAACCAACTGAGCTACGCGCCTAGGATTATTATTCACATGATTGAATTATACCAACTAATTAATTTTTAGCAATATTTGTTGGTGGGTAGCAGGGCCACGGCTTTCTCATAAAAAATTAACTTGCTTAAGCGTTGAAATTAGTGTATCAGGTACATCAATAAACTCCTCAATTTTTTCTTGAAAGTTTTTTGCTCCTGACCAACGGAGAATGTTTGCGGCGAAACACCGTAGTTTTCCCATAATCTGGGATTGATTTCCGTTTTTAACCTGCACGTTATCCTCCTCAAGCGTGACATCTAAAATCCAGTTATTAGACTCTACCCCCCAATGCTTGCGTATGGTGCTCGCCAATTCCTTCCCCGTCTTTTCATTTTCAACCTGTTGATTGCTAATATAATATGATGATTCTGTGGTTGTTTTTTTCTTGCTGGTGTCAAAAGTTTCACGGTTAATGACAATCAGCGTGCCTATGTTGCTTTTTTGCCAACGGGGATCAAGAGCCACTGGCTTCATTGGAAACAACTGCGCATGTCGCGTGGTGATTCGGCCATGACCCGGATCAATAATTTTATTTTCAGTGACCATCATTGACGCATTCAAGGCTAACTCCCTACATTGCGCTAATAAGATGGGTTGATTTTCCTTGACTTGAATAATATAGCTCCCGCCTGCTTGTTCGATTTGTCCGGTTGTTTCCGGGTTACAATGATGGGCATCCAGGGTGATTTTTTGCTTTTCCAGTCCTGTTTCCTTAAGAAAATCACGCACTACCGTTATTTCACTGGACTTATCGCCCACCATTCGTGCTTGCGCCACATCAACCCTGCTGTCATGAGAAACCGCGTGAACGATGGCTTGTTTTTCGCCGGATTTAAGCGTTCCTCTAAGTACTTTCCCGTCAACTGCGATCCATTCGTTTTCAATAGAGAGCTTGATTTGCACTTCAAAACATTCATAAATAAGTTTGTTCAAATCGACCCAGTTTAACCCGGCAAGCATCCTGGGCATGTGGGCGCGAGAGACAGGCGTAGCGCCTTGGATCCCTGTCACGTCGCGCAACCATTGTATTTTGTTTTCCATATAGCGATGAATTCCGGATACTTTTGATCTATTTGATAATAGCGCAAAAACAACAGTGATAATAAAAAAACTGAGTGCGTGCCTTTTTCCTCGATTGTCGCGTGTATCGGGTAACTTTTTTATTTCATCAATAAACTTTTTCTCTTTCTCGGTTAATTCAGTTTCGTTTAATTCAGTTTCGTTTAAGGCAGGGATAGTAGACATTTCTCACTTATTTAATAGCATCGTTAATTTTTCTATATTATGCCAGATGTCAATAATTTTTCTATGAGAAAGCCGTGGTGGTGTCTCAACCTCATAAGCTTGTTTAATAGCGGTTTCATAAGGTGCGTGCTCGTCGGACGTAATCAATAGATCTGTTCGTCCTTCAGTACGCTTTTTGACCTCATCGACCACTTTCTGGCACTGCTCTCCGGTACGTTTTCCAGGGACAACAACTAATAAC
>CAINDC010000122.1 GCA_903847275.1 uncultured Pseudomonadota bacterium | reverse complement strand
CGATTGTGGTCAATCATCACGTCAGGATGCGAGGCATCGACTTCGCGATTTTCAAAAAAATGCGGAAAATGATTATCCGTCATGCCCAAATGATAAGCGACCGCTTGCAAGTTGCAATTGCCTGTTTTTTCGCACGATGGGCAAAAATGATTCCCTTCAACAAACAACATTTGCGTAATTTTTTCGCGGTCGTCGTTTAATTCTTTCGTGACGTTGGTGATATTTTGACCTTCCGACGCAGGAAACGTACACGCCGAACAATTACGCCCGTTGACTTTCACTGTACACAATTTGCAACTGCCATGCGGCGTAAAATCTGGGTTGTGGCACAAATGCGGAATATAAACGCCCGCCGCCGTTGCCGCTTGCATAATGGTTTGCCCGTCTTCAAACGGCACATTTTTGCCGTCAATTACAATGGATTTATTCATAATTTTATTCCTCCACTTGCGCCAAATGCGCCGCTGCGTCGTCACGATTCGCCAAGCGTCGTGCGGTTTCTAAAGATTTGTCCAAATCAAAACCAGGTTCATAACTGATTTTTTTCAGCATATTTTGATAAATTTCGGGATAACGTTCCAACGTCGTCAACACAGGATTTGCCGCCGTTTGACCTAAGCCGCAATGACTGTAATTTTTAATCAACTGACACAATTCTTCCAACGCCACAATGTCGCCTGCGCTGCCATGACCTTCGACAATTTTATCGACTTGTTTTTTTAACAACGATGTTCCGACGCGGCACGGTGTACAGAAACCGCAACTTTCATGCGCGAAGAAATGACTGAAATTGTGAACAATGTCCAAAATGTTCCGGCTATTATTGAAAATAATAAATGAACCACCTGTCGCTAAATCTTCAAAAGCAATTTTGCGTTCAAATTCATCATTAGAAATAAATGTTCCCGAAGGACCGCCTACTTGAACACCTAAAACATCGCTCGCGCCGCAATCGTTCAAAATGGTTTGAACGGTTACACCGAATGGATATTCATAAATTCCAGGTTTTGCACAATCGCCGCTGATGCTGTGAATTTTTGTGCCTTTCGATTTCGCTGTGCCGAAAGCCGCAAACCATTCGCCACCGTAAATGGCGATATTTGCCGCCGCTAAAAAGGTTTCAACGTTATTGACCGAAGTCGGTTTGTTCAAATAACCGCTCACAACGGGATATGGCGGACGATTGCGTGGAATACCCGCTTTGCCTTCGAGCGATTCGATTAACGCCGATTCTTCGCCGCAAATGTACGCGCCAGCACCGAGACAAATTTCAATATCGAAATCAAAACCGTTTTGCAGAATGTTTTTACCGAGTAAATTCGCCGCGCGACGTTCAGTTAAAATCGCTTCGAGTTTTTCATAAAGATGCAGATATTCGCCGCGCAAATAAATGAAACCTTGTGTCGCGCCAATAATTGCCGCCGCCACGGTCATGCCTTCAAATACCGAATCCGCGTAAGTATTTAAAATCACGCGGTCTTTGAATGTGCCAGGTTCGCCTTCGTCCGCGTTGCAAATAATGTAACGTTGGTCAGCATTTTCTTCGTGGCAAAATTTCCATTTCCAAGCTGTCGTATAACCTGCGCCACCGCGCCCACGCAAACCCGATTTTTCAACTTCATCGAGAGTTTCCGTTAAACCGCGTGCGAATGTTGCTTTAATCGCCGCGCCTTTGATTGGCATTTCGTTCAGCAACAAACCCGATTTGATAATGTTGTCTTCAACTTTGAAAAAGTCGCGTGACCATTCGTCTAACGGCAGTTGCTTATTCACGTTTTCAACGATTTCGTCGATGCGTGATTTCGTTAAATTTGTAATCGCGTAACCGTTCACCAAACCCGCCAGCGATTGGTCACACATTCCCGAACACGACGTATTATTCAAACTGACCACGCCATCAGCACGCACTTCGCCAATTTTCACGCCTAATTTTTCAGCGAAATAATTGATAAGTTCTTCTTTTCCCACCATCAAATCAGTAATCGAATCACTGATTAAAATGTCGAATTGTCCACGCGGTTCAAGGTGAAAAAAGCTGTAAAACTCAATCACGTTTTGAATTTGAGTGCGTGGAATGTGTAGCATTTCCGCGAGTTGCTCAATGGCTTGTTTTGGAATGTAAAAATATCGCGCTTGAACCGCACGCAAAATTTTCAATAAGCGCGTAGCTTGAAAATCATTCTCTTGCGCGAGATTTCTAATAAAATTTTGCATAAATCACCTTTTAATCTCCTCATTATAATTAACTGTATGACTGCTTTAGATTAACGTATTTGTGTGACATTGAAATTTAAATTATTTATTTGAACAAAAACGCACTAAATCCATTTTTGCTAATACTGCCACTGCTAAAACAGTTTCACCTAAATTGATGTCACTTTGTTGAGAAAGTTCGTTAATCGTTAAATTTTGCGTATTCAATGTTGTTACGATTTTTTCAACCATTGTTACGCTTGGTAAAACTTGAGTTGCATAATTGAATAATGGATTTTTAATCAATTTTGCGTAATTTTCTAACGTGTTATTTGCTTGCAAAACAACAACTGTTTCAGGTTGAATCAGCGTTGTTGGGTAATGTCCAAAACTGTAAAACGGATCAAGACGATTAGCAGCAATTCGTGACGCGGTATTCAATTTCTTTTGCCAAATCTCATTTTGTTGTGCTGCATGACGTAAATTTTGTAATTCGGCGTAAAGCGTTTGGTATTTCTTATAAATCACAGACCAATCAAAATGGGTTCGTGCTTGTATTTTCCCCGCATTTCCCATTTTTTGTCGCAAGTCCGAATTTTCAACCAATATCGTCAATTTTTCGACTAATGTCGCCATCGACAATGAAATTGTTTGGCAAATTAAGCCGCAATAAATATCGTAATTTACCGTACCCGCTTCGTGCGACTTAGCAAAATTTTCGCCTAAATTTGGTGGCGGCATAAACGTCGATATCCGAAAACCATCTATTTCATCGCGTACCGTGTCTTTATAACCATTCCAATCGCTAACGATGACAGGTAAACCAGCCGCCATTGCTTCAATCGGTGTAATACCAAATGTTTCTTGAATGTTGTCTGACAAAGAAATGAAAATATCCGCACCCGCCCAACTATGACGCGCTAATTCGGGAATTCTGCCATCAACAAATATCGCTCGTACATCGGGACAGAATTGCGCGGCACCTTCCACAAAACTGGCTTGAATTGCATCGTTACCAAACCAACCACATTGCACCAAAGTGATTTTTTTACCTGTTGATTTAGCCACTTCTTGCGCCGCAAGATACATGGCGTGCGGATGTGCTTTAGCATGAAATGACAAGCGTCCAACAAACACTAAAACAATTTCGTCAGCTTCAATGTTTAACGCTTTGCGTGCATTTGCACGATTTTCTTCCGTAAAATCAAAATCATCACAATGAATACCAAGAGGAATAACGGGTAATTGCGGTAACGTGATTTGAATTTGTGAGCCAAATCGTTCGCGCAACGCTTCAATTTCTGCATTGAGTAAGATTTTTACGGTGTCTAAAACTGCCGTGGATGTACAAATCAACGCATCCCACGGCATTACAGGTGCAGATAATAATCTCGTAATGGCATCCATTGCGCGATGTGATGCGGTAGTGTGTGTCACACCGACTAATGAATATGCGGCACTTCCTGCTCGCAAACGTAATTTTGCCGCTTCATCCAAGCCTGGACCTGGTAAATACAGCGTGCCGATTTTGTTCAATAAATCTAAACGATCTGAAGGTATCCATTGCGCCGTTGCCGAAGGTTTAATTGTTTGAACTAAGTTGGCAAAAATAACGGCAGATTTTTGATGTGGTGTATAAGCATAAAGAGCTTGACCATCACATCCTGCAACGGCTGCGCGTAAAAAACTATTGCCTGCTGCTTGTCGTCCCATCAACTTTGGTTCGGATAACAAATAAGCGTCAGGTTCAAAAAGAATCGCGGCATTAAGTAACATTTTGGTTTCCCATAAAATTTAAAAATTCAAAGCGATCAGAGATTCCACACAAAAACGAATATAATACTGTCATCAATGACCGCTATACTTAGTCACTGAAATACATTCGCAATACTAACCAGAAGTAAAACTTTAACCGACATAACGGTAATTATTATGCCATTTAGAATTTTTAAAACCAGTATACCTAGCGCAACCATTACGACTTTGCCTGATTTAGGCATGGACGAAAAACATATTGAAAACGATTTCAAGCGTTATTACGGACACCGTTTAGGACGTGATGCGAGTTGTCGTTCGCCACATTATGCTTATGAAGCCTTATCTTTAGCGATTAGTGATCGTTTAGTTGAACGGTGGAAACGAACTTATACAACTTACAAAGAAGAAGATTGTCGTCGTGGTTGTTATTTGTCGATGGAATTTTTAATGGGGCGTGCGTTGAGCAACGCGATGTTAAATTTAAACCTCGATGAAGTTGTTGCTAATTCTATGTATGACCTAGGTTTAGACCTTGAAGAATTAGTTGAAAGTGAACCCGATGCAGGTTTAGGCAACGGTGGTTTAGGACGTTTAGCCGCTTGTTTTATTGATAGTTGCGCGACCTTGCAATTACCTGTGACAGGTTATGGGTTGCGTTATGAATACGGTATGTTTTCGCAAGCAATCGTAAATGGTGAACAAGTTGAAAGACCCGATCATTGGTTGCGTAATGGCAATGTATGGGAAATTGAACGTGCTGAATATGTGCAACGAGTGAAATTCGGTGGACGAACAGAAATTAGGACTGACGCTCACGGAAAACCTCGTGTGAGTTGGGTTGATACGCAAGATATTTTGGCAATTCCTTTTGATACACCGATTCCTGGTTATCAAAATGGCACGGTGAATACATTGCGTTTATGGAAAGCAACTGCCACTGAAGAATTTGATTTGCAAGAATTTAACGCGGGCGATTACGCAGAAGCCGTCGCTTCAAAAAATACCGCTGAAAATATCACGATGGTGCTTTATCCAAATGATGCGAATGAAAACGGCAAAGCATTACGTTTACGTCAGCAGTATTTGTTGGCTTCAGCGAGTTTACAAGATGTCGTTGCTTCTTGGGTCGGACGACATGGCAATGATTTTACAGAATTCGCTGCAAAACATTGTTTCCAGTTAAACGACACGCATCCAAGTATTTCAGTAGCGGAATTAATGCGTATATTGATTGATGATCATGGTTTATCGTGGAATGAAGCATGGGCAATTACAAGCAAAACAATGGCGTACACAAATCACACCTTATTGCCTGAAGCATTAGAGCGTTGGTCGGTCGGGTTGTTTAAAGAGTTATTGCCACGATTGATGGAAATTATTTTTGAAATCAATATGCACTTTATGATGCAAGTTTCAGCACGTTGGCCTGGTGATAAAGACCGTTTGGCACGAATGTCTATTATCGAAGAAGGTGCGGGCGGACAATATGTGCGAATGGCATATTTAGCGATTGTCGGTAGTTATTCTGTAAACGGCGTAGCTGAATTGCATTCAAAATTATTGCAACAAGGTTTATTCCGTGATTTCTACGAATTATGGCCAAACAAATTTAACAATAAAACGAATGGCGTAACACCACGTCGTTGGTTAGCAGCGTGTAATCCTGAACTAGCCGAGTTAATTACTGAAACCATTGGTGATGCTTGGATTACTGATTTATCGCAGTTGAAATTGCTTGTTCCTTATGCGGATGACAAAAAATTCTGTGAAAAATGGGCGTTGTTAAAATTACACGCAAAACAAAGATTGATTGATTTGAAAAAACAGGATCATGACGTTGAATTCAATGTTAATGCGATGTTTGATGTTCAGGTGAAACGGATTCACGAATATAAACGTCAATTACTGAATGTGCTGCACGTTATTCATTTGTATGACCGTATCAAACGTGGCGACACCTCGAATTGGGTTGATCGTTGCGTGTTAATCGGTGGAAAAGCGGCACCTGGTTATTATATGGCGAAACGAATCATTAAATTGATTAATAACGTTGGTCACGTCATTAACAATGATCCAGATGTTGGAGGCAAATTAAAATTAGTATTCTTGCCGAATTATCGCGTTTCGGCGATGGAGAAAATTTGTCCAGGCGCAGACTTATCTTCGCAAATTTCAACTGCTGGCAAAGAAGCATCTGGCACAGGCAACATGAAATTTATGATGAATGGCGCATTAACCATTGGTACGTTAGACGGTGCAAATATCGAAATTCGTGAAGAAGTCGGCGATGAAAATTTCTTCTTGTTCGGCTTAACGGAAGAAGAAGTTCAAGCGTTGAACAACAACTATAATCCGCAAAGCTACATTGATGCAGACGAAGATTTGCAGCGCACGATGCGATTATTGGAATGTGGTCATTTCAATCAATTTGAACCTGGTATTTTTGATGACATCATCAATTCAATTAAAAGTTCAAACGACCAATGGAAAACCCTTGCAGATTTCCGTAGCTTTTTGGATGCACAAGGGCGTGTTGAAGAAGCCTATCGTGATCAAGAACGTTGGACGAAAATGAGTATTTTGAATACGGCGGCGAGTGGTAAATTCTCGACAGATCGTACAATTACTGATTACAACAATGAAATTTGGAAATTAACGCCTGTGAATATTGACAACAATTTTTAATCTATGTTTCATATTGTTTTGTTTGAACCAGAAATTCCAGCAAACACAGGCAATATCATTCGGTTATGTGCAAATGCAGGGATGCAATTGCACTTAATTAAACCGTTAGGGTTTGATTTGGATGATAAAAAATTACGTCGCGCGGGGTTGGATTATCACGAATGGGTGTCGGTTCAATTGCATGAATCGTTGTCAGATTTTTTTGTGAAAGTCCAACCTTCGCGCATTTTTGCACTGACAACCAAGGGTAAAACTATTTACAGTGACGTAGTTTTTGAAGCGGGCGATACGTTTTTATTTGGCCCTGAAACACGCGGTTTACCTGCTGAAGTTTTGCAAGATATTGGTGAGCGATGTTTATGTTTACCAATGCAACCCGAAAATCGTAGTTTGAATTTATCGAATACGGTGGCGATTGTGTTGTATGAAGCGTGGCGACAAATTGGATTTGTTGGTGCGAAAATATAATTTATTTACGGATTACAAAACCCGCTCGATTTGATGATTAAAAAACTCGTTTCACAAACCGCCATTTATGGCTTGAGCAGCATCTTTGGACGCTTTCTAAATTACTTGCTCGTTCCACTTTATACCTACTATTTCACCGCGACAGAATACGGCGTTGTGTCAGAATTTTATGCGTATTCGGGCTTTTTATCGGTGTTTTTACTGCTCGGATTTGAAACGGGCTATTTTCGATTTCGCACCGACAACGATAAAGCCTATTCGACCGCGTTGAGTTTCATTTTATTGCTCAATCTCAGTATTTTCGCGTTACTCACCACGTTCAACAGCACGATTTCTGGCGCGTTAAATTACGCCACACATTCGGAATATATTTTGTATTTCGCGTTGATTCTGACTTTCGATGCGATTGCCGCATTGCCGTTTGCCAAACTTCGCGCTGAAAATAAAGCATTACGTTTCGCCAGCATTAAAATTTTTGAAATTCTGTTAACCGTCGCGTTGAGTTTATTTTTCATTGTTTTGTGTCCAAAATTACAAGCGCAAAATGTCGAATGGTTGCCGTATGTTTATCATTCTGAAATTGGCGTGGGTTATATTTTCTTGGCGAATCTGATTGCGAGCGGCAGCAAATTTCTATTTTTGATGCCGCAATTGAAAGGCATCAACGCGGGTTTTGATTGGAAATTATTTAAACGAATGGCGCGTTATTCGTTGCCGATTGTAGTGATTGGATTTGCGGGAATCATTAACGAAATGCTCGACCGTGCGTTGCTCAAATATCTGTTGCCTTACGATACGGCGACGAATTTGGCGCAATTGGGCATTTACAGCGCGTGTTATAAATTGTCGATTTTGATGGCGCTGTTTATTCAAGCGTTTCGTTATGCCGCCGAACCGTTCTTTTTTTCGTATGCCAAAAACAGTGATGCGAAAATTATTTATGCTCGCGTGCTGCATTATTTCACGATTTTCTGCGTGTTTATTTTTCTATTGGTGACGTTGTATTTAGATTTTTTCAAATACTTTATCGGTGAAGAATTCCGCGCGGGTTTGCATGTTGTGCCGATTTTATTGTTGGCGAATCTGTTTTTAGGCATTTATATCAATTTGTCGATTTGGTACAAACTCAGCGATAAAACATTGATGGGCGCGGGCGTGTCGTTATTTGGCGCGGGCTTGACGATTGTTTTAAATCTTTATTGGATTCCGAAATTCGGTTACACGGGTTCGGCTTACGCAACGTTGGCGTGTTATGCGGCGATGGCAATTTTGTCGTATTTTTTGGGACAAAAGTTTTATCGGGTCGATTACGATGTCAAAAGCGTGTTGGGTTATATGAGTTTAGGCGTGAGTTTGTATTTTGCGAATGTGAAATTACAACCGTTGTTGCATTGGCAAGTTGGATGTTTGGCAACGGCGTTGATGTTATTATACGCGCTGATTACGTTGCTTTTTGAACGTCGCCGTTTGGCAAACTATCGCTTAAAACCTTAGAGAATTCCCATGACAAAACACGCAGAAAATTTAATTTGGATTGATTTAGAAATGACCGGGTTGAATCCTGAAGTCGATGTCATTATCGAAATTGCCACGATTGTCACCGATAAAAACTTAAACATTCTGGCGCAAGGCCCCGTTTTGGCGATTCATCAATCCGACGAAACGTTGGCGGCGATGGATGATTGGAATCAAGAACATCACGGAAAATCGGGTTTAATCGAGCGCGTAAAAGCCTCAACCGTCACAGCAGATGAAGCCGAAAAAGCCACCGTTGAATTTTTAAGTCAATGGGTTGATGCGGGACAATCGCCGATTTGTGGCAATAGCGTGGGGCAAGACCGTCGTTTTTTAGATAAATATATGAAAAACCTCGAAGCATTTTTCCATTATCGATGTATAGACGTTTCAACTTTTAAAGAATTGGCAGCGCGTTGGTGTCCTGAAATCAAAGAGGGTTTTAGCAAAGAATCAACCCATCAAGCTCTCGACGACATTATCGAATCTATCGAAGAATTGCGTTATTACCGCGAACATTTCATCAGACCATTTTAGAAAATGAACCAACTTTTTGTCATTGCGATTGGTGGCGCGTTTGGCGCGATGATGCGTTTTTTGGTATCGACTGGTTTGTATCAATGGCTCGGGCGAGGTTTTCCTTATGGCACATTATTCGTCAATATCGGCGGCTCATTTTTAATCGGTTTACTCAGTGAAACATTGATTTTACAACGTATAACGATTGCACTCGATTATCGCGCGGCGATTTTGGTGGGATTTATTGGCGCGTTTACCACGTTTTCGACCTTCTCATTAGAAACGTTTTATTTGCTTGAACAAGGGCAAATTAGCAAAGCTATTTTGAATATCGCTGTTAGTGTAAGCAGTTGTTTAATGGCGGTTTGGCTGGGTTTATTGTGCGGACGAGGTTTATTTTCATATAGCAGCGGCGTTTTACAGTTATCAAATAGTTCAATTCCTTACGGCATGATGGTTATCAATGCGATTGGTGCATTATTGATTGGTATTGTGGTGGCATTATTGCTGCAAAAAATTGCACTTCCTGTTGAACAACGCGCCACTCTTTTGGTATTAATCATCGGTGCTTATTTAACGCTTTCTGGTTTGTATTTGATTTTATTTTTAATTGAACACGGTTTTTCTTTCGATTCACAAACCAATTTTATGCTCGGACTTTTTGTTGCCAATAGTTTGATTTGTAGCGGTAGCATTGGGCTGGGTTTATTGATTGGTAAACAGATTTAAAAATTTTCCGACAAAATAAAATAAAGGCGTTTTGAATAAATTGCCTTGAAAAAAAGTTCTTCATCCCCAAATTTGTGATGACTTAATTTTTAATTTTAATTTTGTAGGAAAAATCATGACCACAGCGACACAAAAAGAAACCCTTGGCTTTCAAACAGAAGTGAAACATCTTTTACATTTGATGATTCACTCGCTTTACAGCAACAAAGAAATTTTCTTACGCGAATTGATTTCAAATGCGTCTGATGCAGCGGACAAGTTGCGTTTTGAAGGTTTATCAAACGATAGTTTGTACGAAGGCGACAGTGATTTAAAAATCCGTATTGATTTCGACGAAACAAAACGTACTGTCACAATTAGTGATAACGGCATCGGCATGACACGCGCCGAAGTTCAAGAACACATTGGTACAATTGCCAAGTCTGGCACAAAACAATTTTTTGAAGCCTTAACAGGCGAACAAGCGAAAGATAGCGAGTTAATCGGACAATTCGGTGTAGGTTTTTATTCGGCGTTTATTGTTGCAGACAAAGTGACTTTAACTACTCGTAAAGCAGGTTCAACTGAAGCGACACGTTGGGAATCTGCTGGCGAAGGCGATTATACAATTGAAGGCGTTGAAAAAGCCTCTCGAGGCACAGAAATCACGTTGCATTTAAAAGAAGGCGAAGACGAATTTTTAGATGGCTGGAAATTACGTTCAATCGTTCGCAAATTCTCTGACCATATTTCGTTGCCGATTGTAATGGACAAGCAAGCAACACCTTCTTATGGCGAAGAAGATGACGCTGAAAAAGTTGTCCAAGAAATTGTTGAAGAAACAATTAACAGCGCAGCGGCTTTGTGGACAAAAGCACGTCATGAAATCACTGACGAAAATTACAACGAATTTTATAAACACGTCGCGCATGATTTCCAAGACCCATTAACGCACGTTCACAGCAAAGTAGAAGGTACCAACGAATACACATTGTTGTTATATGTTCCAAGCCGTGCGCCATTTGATATGTGGGACAAAGACGCAAAACATGGTGTGAAATTGTACGTTCGCAAAGTTTTCATCATGGACGACGCAGAACAATTGATGCCACGTTATTTACGCTTTATTCGTGGGATTATTGATTCAAATTCATTACCGTTGAACGTGTCGCGAGAAATTTTGCAACAAGGTAAACAAATCAACACGATTAAATCAGGTGCAGTTAAAAAAGTGTTGGGAATGTTGGAAAGTTTGGCAAAAGACGAACCAGAAAAATATGCGACGTTCTGGTCACAATTCGGCATGGTATTAAAAGAAGCTCCGATTGAAGACAGCGCAAATAAAGATCGTGTAGCGAAATTGTTCCGTTTTGCTTCAACGCACAATGACACCGATAAACAAGACGTTTCGCTAGAAGATTACGTCAACCGCATGAAAGAAGGACAAGACAAAATTTATTATGTCACTGCTGAAAGTTTTGCAGCCGCGAAAAATAGTCCACATTTGGAAATCTTCCGCAAAAAAGGCATTGAAGTTTTATTGCTTTCTGACCGTATCGACGAATGGTTGGTGTCGCATTTGGATGAATTCGACGGCAAACATATTCAATCAGTTGCCAAAGGCGATTTAGATTTGGGTGAAGAAGAAACCGAAGAAGCAAAAGCAGCGCACGAAGAAGTTAACAAAGATTTTGAATCTGTTTTAACGCAAATTAAAACCGTGTTGGGTGAAAAAGTCAGTGACGTGAAACTAAGTCATCGTTTAACTGAATCGCCAGCTTGTTTGGTGGCGGATGTTTACGGCATGAGTTTACACATGGAACGCATGATGAAAGATGTCGGACAAATGCTTGGTGGAATGGGCGGCGGTAAAAAACCAATTTTTGAAGTCAATCCTGACCACGCACTCGTGCAGCGATTAAAAACTGAACAAGATGACACACGTTTTGCCGATTTAACACAGATTTTGTTTGACCAAGCGATTTTGAGCGAAGGCGGACATTTAGATGATCCAGCAGCGTTTGTTCACAAATTGAATGGCTTGTTGCAAGGTTTGTTGAAATAATTTCAACGCAGTTTTAAACCAAAAAGGCTGATGAAAATCAGCCTTTTTTATTCGTCATAATTTACAGCGCGTCAAATTTTGCGGCAAATTGATTCTTCGTTTTGTATAAATCAATAAACGTGCGACTATTCATGCTTAACAATTAAACCTTAACAATAAACTTATGATAAATAACGATGTATTGCGCCGTGTGCGTTACGCTTTAGATTTAAACGATGCGGCAATGATGGATATATTTGCTTTGAGCGATTATGAAATCACACGCGAAGATTTGCTTAAATTGCTTAAAAAAGACAATGAAGACAATTTTGTTGCACTCAATAATAAATTGCTGACCTTATTTTTAGACGGTCTAATTACTTACAAACGTGGCAAAAAAGAAGATGGCGCGGTTGTAAAACCAACTAGTGAATTAAATAACAATGGCATTCTTAGAAAACTTAGAATTGCGTTAGAATTCAAAGAAGAAGATATGTTACACATGCTTGAATTAGCAGGGTTTGAGTTATCGAAACCTGAACTCAGTTCTTTTTTTAGACACGAAGCACATAAACATCATCGTAAATGTGGCGACCAAGTATTAAGAAATTTTTTACAAGGTTTAACGATACATTTTAGACATTCTGACGATGAGGAATAGACGTTCAGCGATGATACGGGTGATTTTGTAAAATACTCCATGCCCGATAAAGCTGTTCAGCGACCACAATTCTTACCAGCGGGTGTGGAAAAGTGAGATTCGACAAGCACCACGATTCTCGTGCATTTTGTTTTACAGCATCCGCCAAACCTTCTGGACCTCCGACTACCAATGAAACGTGCTGTCCGTTGCCTTGCCAACGCTCCATTGATTGTGATAATTCCATTGTTGACCACATTTTCCCACCCAAATCCAATGTCACCAAATGACTATGGGGCGGAATGGCTGCCAGCATTCGCTCACCTTCATCTTTAACAATTCGAGCGACATCACTATTTTTGCCGCGTTTTCCAGCGGGAATTTCTTTTAATATCAATTCACATTCTCGTGGCAAACGTTTTGCGTATTCGTCATAGCCTTGTTGTACCCATGAAGGCATTTTTGTTCCGACAGTAATTAAATGAATTTGCATAGTTTTAGGTTTATGGTCAAAGGTTCAAGGTGCAAGCAATACGCGAATCCAACTATAATAGTCGCGTCACTTAACTTTTTAGGATTTTAGCATAATGAATTCAAATGAATGGTTCACCGAGCAAATGTTGCCAACTGGTACAGCGTTTTCACTCAAAATTAAAGAAAAACTTCACGAAGAACAATCTGATTTTCAACACTTAGAAATTTACGACACGGAAACGTTCGGTAAATTGATGGTGATTGACGGTTGCACGATGGTTTCAACCCGCGATAACTTTTTTTATCACGAAATGATGAGTCACCCCGCATTGTTTTCACATCCGAACCCAAAACGCGTTTGGATTATCGGCGGCGGTGATTGCGGTACATTGCGCGAAGTGTTAAAGCATAAAAATGTTGAAGAAGCTGTGCAAATTGACATTGATGAGCGTGTTACTCGTTTAGCTGAAATTTATTTCCCAGAGTTATGCGAATCAAACAGCGATTCGCGTGCGGATTTGAAATTTATCGACGGCATTAAATGGCTCAAAGATGCCGCGCCAAATTCGGTTGATTTAATCATTGTTGATAGCACCGATCCTGTTGGTGTGGCAGAAGGATTATTTGGTGAAGCGTTTTATCGTGACTGCGTGGCGTGTTTAGCGGAAGACGGAATGTTAATTCAACAAAGTGAATC
Organism: uncultured Pseudomonadota bacterium; assembly: GCA_903847275.1. Classification (GTDB taxonomy): domain Bacteria; phylum Pseudomonadota; class Gammaproteobacteria; order Methylococcales; family Methylomonadaceae; genus UBA10906. The sequence goes on along the minus strand of CAINDC010000122.1, from coordinate 12,663 downwards.
TGCGTTATTGCATTTGGATTTAATCAAAGATATGCGTGGCGCGATGAAAACGGCTGGTTTTTCACATCAACAAACACTATTTTTTCCACAATGTATTTATCCATCGGGTTGGTGGAGTGGAACAATTGCCAGCAAAACGGCATTAACTTTCCGTGCGGAAGATTGCGCGAACAAAGATTTTGAAACTGTTTATTACAACCTCGATATTCATCACGCGGCAATGGCGCAACCCGAATTCTTCAAAAAGGCATTTGCGTAATCGATGCAGAATTTATCCACTTTCAAATTGATTGAACGTATTAGCACGTTAATTCGTGCTGAAGAACGTAAAAAATATGCAGCTTTAGGTTTGCAGCCAGTTCATATTCAAGTGCTTGATTATTTAAGTGCTTGCAATAGTTATAGTAATACTGCCGTTGGAGTCACCGAGTATTTTGGTTTGACGAAAGGAACGGTTTCGCAAACGTTGCAGGTTTTAGAGCGTAAAGGCTACATTGAAAAACACATTGATGATGAAGATGCGCGTGTTACGCATTTAATGTTATCGAAATCGGGTCACTTGCTGCTTGAAAACACAAATGACGATATTTTTAATCAAGCGCAGCAAGCGGTACTTTCAAAGCAATACGATAATTTGGATGACGCATTGCGAATGACTTTATCGACGCTTCAGCAAAGTTGTGACACGAAAAGTTTTGGTTCATGCGATTCATGCGTGAATTTTAACGTTGAAGAAAATCATTACATTTGCATCGAAACGGGTTTACCCGTTTGGCAAATTGAAACCCACAAAATCTGCCGTGAACACCGTTTAGCGGCTTAACTTTTAGAGATACTTTTATGTTTGATACAAAAACAATTGATGAAATGGCAAATAAATTAGCAGGTGTTTTACCGCCTGCGTTGCATACAATCAAAGAAGATTTAGAAAAAACCTTTCGGGCTATTTTGCAAAGCGTATTGGGCAAAATGGAATTAGTGACGCGTGAAGAATTCGAGGTGCAAAAAATGGTATTAGCGAAAACGCGTGCCAATTTAGAAGCACTTGAAAAACGTGTAGCGGCATTAGAATCTCCGCAAGCTGAGTAAGCTAAAATGGGATTAGCCGTCATTTACAGTCGCGGACGCTCTGGCATTGACGCGCCCTTAGTTACAGTCGAAGTTCATGTTGCAAATGGTTTGCCAGCCTTAAATATCGTAGGTTTGCCTGAAACAGCGGTAAAAGAAAGTAAAGACCGTGTGCGTGGCGCGATTCAAAATTGCCGTTTCGATTTTCCTGCCCAACGCATCACCGTGAATCTTGCGCCCGCTGATTTACCAAAAGAAGGCGGACGATTTGATTTAGCGATTGCGCTTGGAATTTTGGCGGCAAGCGGACAGATTTCAAGCAAAAATTTGGATCAATACGAGTGCGTGGGTGAATTATCGTTAGGTGGCGAATTACGTCCAATTATTGGCGTGTTACCGATTGCGATTCGAGCGCGAGATTGTAATCGGCAGCTAATTTTACCCAAAGAAAATACAGCAGAAGCGGCGTTAGTTAAAAATGTAGAAATTTTACCCGCCGCACATTTATTGGAAGTTTGCGCCCATTTGAATGGTCGTTCACAGATTCAAACGACGTATCAAAATCCACAATCAGCAGAAATTTTTCATGAGTTGGATTTTTCAGATGTTCATGGGCAATATCATGTCAAACGGGCGTTTGAAATTGCGGCGGCTGGCGCACATAACTTATTAATGCTTGGACCTCCTGGGACAGGGAAATCGATGTTGGCTTCAAGAATGCCGACAATTTTACCCTCGTTAACCGAAGAACAAGCACAAGAAACGGCAGCGATAGCATCAATTAGTGACCAAGGATTAGATGTGGCGAATTGGTTACGACCACCATATCGTGCGCCACACCATACAGCTTCCGCAGCCGCATTGGTGGGCGGTGGCAGCAATCCAAAACCTGGTGAGATTTCATTATCACATTACGGCACATTGTTTTTGGATGAATTACCAGAATTTGATAGAAAGGTTTTGGAAGTCTTGCGCGAACCTTTAGAAACTGGACATATAACGATTTCACGCGCGGCGCGGCAAGTAGATTTTCCTGCTCGTTTTCAATTGATTGCGGCAATGAATCCCTGTCCTTGTGGTTATTTGGGTGATGCGTCGGGACGTTGTCATTGTAGTTCGGAACAAGTTGGGCGGTATCGAGCAAAAATATCTGGACCACTTTTAGATAGAATTGATATGCACCTTGAAGTGCCTCGTGTTCCACATGAAGTATTAAGGCGTGGTTCTCCTGATGGCGAAGAAAGTAGTACAACGATTCGAGCGCGAGTTGTTGCGGCACGAAATCTTGCTATTTCGCGTGCAGGTAAAGCAAATGCGGCATTAAGTGCAAAAGAAGTGAAGCAATGGTGTGAGTTATCGGATTCGAGTCATCGATTGTTAGATCAAGCAATGGAACGTTTTGGCTTATCGAATCGCGCTTATCATCGAATTTTGAAATTAGCGCGGACGATTGCAGATTTAGCGAATTCGACAGACATTGAAATTCAACATTTAAGCGAGGCAATCGGCTATAGAAAATTGGATCGTAGTAATTAAATGAAACGCTAAAAGTCGTTAAAAAACGTTAAAATTACCAAAAAATGACGTTGTGCTTGCAAAAAACGACTTTATAGATATAATGTGTAGTGTAAGTTTTGTGGTGGACTGGCTGAGCGGTCGAAAGCAACGGTCTTGAAAACCGTCGAACCGAAAGGTTCCTGGGGTTCGAATCCCTAGTCCATCGCCAAAAACTTTTTTCTCGGTATTTCACAATAAAGTCCAAATTCCCCTCTAAATTGAACTCAATCGTGCTTTAACTTCTTGTAAGCCAAATTTATTCTTTTCTGCTCCGCCTCCATAATTTTTCGCATTGAATCAGGTTTATTTATCCATTTGTCAGGATGTGTGCGATTCGATTCGCGTTGATAAGCAGCTTTTAATTCTGCTTGCGTGAAATTAAAATTCAACCCTAAAACTTCTTCTGGTCTACGATTGTCGATTGATACTTCCGTGTTACCAATGTTTCGAGCTGAAAACTGTTGATTAGCATGATTAAATTTAGGTTTTTGTTGCTTAGAATACTTTTGCATAAATCGAAGCGGACTTAAATAATCCAGCAGCTCAAAAAATGACAAACTTTTCGCAAATAAAAGTCCAAATGAAAACCCTACTACTGTCATTACCATTAAAGAATTTGGATTAAGTAATTCATACGCAATAGGTACAAAAATAATGGATAAAAACCATGTTTTTAAAAATCCCATGCTAGGTAAATTTCCAATCGCATAACCCGAACCAAATGCCATTAGTAAGTATAAAAAAATGCCGCTATTGTGAATTACCATAATTCTCTCCGAATCTTGCTCGTTCAATCATTTTGCTGGTCGAGTGACCATCAACAAACGACAAAATTTTTACCGCACCACCATTTGCAATTACTGCCGCACCACCCACAATTTCTTCAACTTTATAATCGCCACCTTTTACCAATATATCAGGTAGCAAACAGTTATAAAGTCGTTCAGGTGTTTCTTCATTAAATTCTACTACCCAATCAACACATTCCAACGCAGCTAAAACCGCCATTCGTGCTTGTAAATCGTTAATCGGTCTGGAGTCGCCTTTTAAAATTTTTACCGATTCATCTGAATTTACTGCCACAATCAAACGATCCCCTAATGCTTTTGCCTGCTGCAAATAAGTAATATGTCCAATGTGCAATAAATCAAAACAGCCATTGGTCATTACTAATTTTTCACCGTATGCTTTGGCACGACGCATAATTTCAACTAATTCACTTTCTGAAACAACGCCAAACGTGTTTCGATGTGCGTGCATTTCACGGGTTAATTCCAATGTTGAAACAGTTGAAGTCCCAACTTTTCCCACCACGATTCCAGCGGCTAAATTTGCTAAATACATTGCATCTTGTAATGGCAAATCAATTGCTAAACCTAACGCCATCATTGCAATCACGGTATCGCCTGCGCCTGTAACATCGAAAACATCTTTAGCTTGTGCGGGTAGTGAATACATCGAATCTACATCAATTAAACTCATGCCTGCTTCGCCACGAGTGAGCAATAAAGTTTCAATTTTTTGGTTAGCTAATAATTCGCGCCCTTTTTCGATTAGCGTTTCTATTTCACCTTCACCAACAACTGCTTTTAATTCGCCTAAATTTGGTGTGATTAAATCCGCATTTTGATAACGCGAATAATCCATACCTTTAGGGTCAACAAGGGTTTTCAAACCTGCATTTTTTGAAATCGAAATGTAATCGGCAATGTTTTCTAACGTACCTTTGGCATAATCTGAAAACACCACAACTTCATTTTGCGCTAAATGATTTTTCAAATGTTCGTCTAAATCAGCGTGATTAAAATTCAACGGCATTTCTTCAAAATCGACACGAATTAATTGTTGATGCTGTGCCATGACACGCAATTTACAAATCGTGTGCAACGATTTTTCAACAATAAAATCACATTTCACACCTTCGGCACGCAATAAACGTTGCAAAGTATCTCCGTCTGAATCATCGCCGATAACGCCAATTAACGTGACTTTTCCACCCAGTTTAGCAATGTTTAACGCCACGTTTGCTGCACCGCCAACACGTTCTTCAATTGTTTTTACTTTCACAACAGGTACTGGAGCTTCGGGTGAAATTCGCGCGGCTTGTCCAGACCAATAACGATCGAGCATCACGTCGCCAATAACTAAGATTCGCGCGGTCGAAAAATCAGGTAGATTCGCTAACATTTAAACTTTCCTCGACGACACCACACCAGTAATGTCCAATTAAAATATGGGTTTCTTGAATGCGTGCCGTGATATTTGACGGCACAGTAATTAAGTTGGTCGCGAATTCAGCTAACGCGCCCCCGTTTTCGCCTGTTAAAGCAATCACGTTCAACTTTTTCGCACGGGCAATTTGGGCAGCTTGCACAATGTTTTTGCTATTCCCAGAAGTCGAAATCGCAATTAACGTGTCACCTGCATTTCCTAACGCTTCAATTTGTCGTGCAAACACGCTGTCAAAATCAAAATCGTTAGCATGAGCAGTCAAAATAGACGTGTCAGTTGTCAATGCAATCGCAGGTAAGGCACGACGACGTTTTAATTGATAACGAACTACAAATTCAGCGGCAATGTGTTGAGCATCTGCGGCACTTCCACCGTTTCCACATAATAAAATTTTGTTACCGTTTTCAAAAGTGGCTGTTAATAATTTTGCGGCTGTCTCAATCGATTCGCTACAAGATTCCGCCAATTTCATAACGGCAATGTGCTGTGTAAGTTCTTCGTTAAAGGGTTTCAATTTAAATTCTCTTGGTTAATAAATTTACTAATTTTAAATGATAAAAAATAAAATTCGTTAAAATAGTTCATTTTATAGTTTTCTTTTGCATGGATATTTTTTATGAATTTAAGTAATTTTTACAGTGTTGAGTGTTGTGATGAAGCCAATTAAATTTATTCCTGTGATTGATTTAAAAAATGGGGTTGTTGTCCATGCAAAACAAGGGCAACGTGAACAATATCAACCAATAAAAAGTGTACTTACACAGAATACAGATATTTATTCGGTGTTACATGGTTTTTTACAACTTTATGCTTTTGATACATTTTATATTGCAGATTTAGATGTAATTACAGGGCAGGGAACTCATGCTGATTTAATTAAAAATGTATTAAATGATTTTCCTGAAATTACATTTTGGATTGATGCAGGCTATCAGAAAATGCAGATTTTTCCGTCAAATTATTTTCCTGTTTTGGGAAGTGAATGTTTTACTGATGAAAATTTATTTGAGTTGAAGGATTTTAAAAAACAGTTTGTTTTATCTCTGGATTATGGCGTAACGGGTGAACAATTAGGATCAAAAAAAATTTTTACGCAAACTGAACTGTGGTCAGAAGATGTTATTGTCATGACATTAAATCGTGTGGGCAGTTCACAAGGCGCAGCAATCGATTTGTTACAGCGTTTCAAACACGATTATCCGCAAAAAAAATTTGTCGCAGCTGGTGGTGTACGAAATATGAAAGACGTAAAGCAACTTAAATCGATTGGTATTGAACAGATTTTGTTAGCTAGTGCATTGCATTCTGGCGCGATTCAGAAATTGTCGCATTAAAAACTTAGTGTTTGAAACGTGTTGTGTTAGATTTAAAAGCATATTTTATTTTTAATTTTTGGGAGAGAGAAAATGATGTTTTTAATGACGTTTGGTGTGATGTTAATAGTAATTGCGATTATGGCAATCGGTGTGATTTTTGGACGTAACGCGATTAAAGGTTCGTGCGGTGGTGGAAAATCTGCTGCAGAATGCGTGTGTACTGAAAAATGTGATAAACGAAAAAAATTAGATGCAGAAAAAGCCATTCAAGCAAGTTCGCAAGCCTAAAAATGTCCGTTCAAACCTATACTTGGCAGTATATTCTATCGATTGCACGACAACATAAAAAGCAGCTTATTTCGGCACATTTGATTGCGATTTTGGCAACGATGATTAGTGTGCCAATACCTTTGTTGATGCCGCTTTTGGTCGATGAAGTGCTACTAAAAAAACCAGCAGTCGTCGTTCAAACTATCAATGCGATTTCACCTATTGAATGGCAATCGCCGTTACTTTATATCAGCGCAGTTTTGGTGTTGACCGTGATGTTGCGGCTGATTGCGTTAGTTTTAAATGTGTTGCAATCGCGCCAATTTACACTGATTGCGAAAGATATTGTATTTCAGATTCGTAGTGAATTGATTGGGCATTTACAAACCATTTCGATGGCAGAATATGAAAGTTTAGGTTCAGGAACGGTCAGCACGCATTTGATTAAAGACTTGGATACAATTGACAATTTTGTCGGTTCAACTGTGGCAAAATTATTGGTCGCAGTGTTGACGGTGATAGGAACAGCGACGATTTTATTATGGATGAATTGGCAATTAGGTTTGTTCATTTTGTTACTAAACCCTGTGGTGATTTATTTTACCCGTGTGGTGGGGGCAAACGTAAAAAATCTAAAATCTAAAGAAAATTCGGCGTATGAAATTTTTCAACAATCGCTTACCGAAACGTTAGAAGCGATTCATCAAATTCGTGCCAGTAATCGTGAACGGCATTATTGCGAGCAACTGATTGATTTGGCACAAACCGTCAAAAAAAATTCCAGCGCGTTTGCGTGGAAAAGTGAAGCTGCATCACGATTTAGTTTTTTAGTTTTTTTGTTTGGTTTTGATATTTTTCGTGCGTGTGCGATGTTGATGGTGTTTTATTCCGATTTAACCATTGGTCAGATGCTCGCTGTCTTTGGTTATTTGTGGTTCATGATGGCACCCGTGCAAGAAATTTTAAACATTCAGTATTCGTTTTATAGTGCGAAGGCAGCGTTAATACGCATCAATAAATTGACTAATTTACGCCAAGAACCTCGTTATCCACATCACAAAAATCCGTTTTTAAACAAACAAACTGTGTCGGTTAGCGTTGAAAATTTACATTTCGGTTATGGCGATAAAAAAATTCTCAACGGCATTCAATTACACATTAACGAGGGGGAAAAAGTTGCGTTAGTTGGTGCGAGTGGTGGTGGAAAATCAACGTTAATTCAGATTTTAATTGGTTTATACCCAGCAACATCGGGGGAAATTTGTTTTAACGGCGTGCCAATCGAGAAAATCGGTTTGGACGTAGTGCGTGAAAATGTGGTGACGGTGTTGCAGAATCCAATTTTGTTTAATGATTCAATTCGCGCCAATTTAACGCTCGGTAAAAAAGCAAGCGATTCGCAGTTGTGGAATGCCTTGACGATTGCTCAATTAGCCGAAACGGTTAAAGACTTGTCACACGATTTAGACACGATTGTCGGACGCGGTGGAATGCGTTTATCGGGTGGACAGCGACAACGATTAGCGATTGCGCGAATGATCGTAGCCAATCCAAAAGTCGTGATTTTAGATGAAGCAACCTCGGCATTAGACAGCGAAACCGAGTTTAAAATTCACGAAGCACTGCAAGAATTTCTAAAAAATCGAACTACAATTATCATCGCACATCGATTAAGTGCAGTGAAGCAAGCGAATCATGTTTATGTATTTGAAGACGGTGAAATTTGCGAACAAGGCAAACATGAAACGCTGTTAAAACAAAGTGGCTTGTATGCGAAGTTATACGGTGATTATCAGTGAACTGCTAACAAACGGGCTTTTTGTTGCCGTAAGCGCTCCGTTTTTTCTATCATTTCCATTTCTTTACGCTTATTTCTAGCTTCATAACGTTGTTTAGCGTGTAAATTAGTTGGTGCGAAATCAGGATTTTCTAACGATTGCAACGTTATGCAATCAATCGGACACGGCGCAACACACAATTCGCATCCCGTACATTCGGCAGTAATCACAGTGTGCATCCATTTCGCCGCCCCGACAATCGCATCAACTGGACACACTGCAATACATTTCACACAACCGATACATTGTGCTTCGTCAATTACCGCAACACTTTTTGGTTTATGTTCGCCGAATTGTGAATTAAGCGGTTTCGACGGAACGTTTAAAAATGCCGCAATCCGCGCAATTCCTGCATCACCACTCGGTGGGCATTGGTTAATATCCGCCTCGCCTGCAATAATCGCTTCGGCATACGGGCGACAACCGTTAAAACTGCATTGCCCGCATTGGGTTTGCGGCAATAAATTGTTTAGTGATTCAAGCACGATGATTTAACCTGCTCAAATAATCCGTCACACCTTGTTGAACATTCATAAATTCACGCTCATAACCCGCCGTTCGCAAACCTGAAATATCCGCCTCGGTGAAACTTTGATACGCGCCTTTCAAATGTTCGGGAAATGGAATGTAACTGATTTTGCCACGTTTGTGCCAATCGACAACCGCTTGCGCCATCGAGTTAAACGTCTGAGCTTGACCTGTGCCAACATTGAAAATGCCGCTTTGATGCGAATTTGCTAAAAACCATAAATTCACTGCCACCACGTCGTTTACATACACAAAATCGCGTTGTTGCTCACCATCAGCGTAACCGTCACAACCCGCAAATAACTTCACTTCGTCCGATGCTAATAATTGATTATTGAAATGAAACGGCGTGCTGCTCATGCTGCCTTTGTGTTGTTCGCGCGAACCGTAAACGTTGAAATAGCGCAATCCAACAATTTGACTATTCGTGCGTGGCAAAATGCGGCGTACATATTGATCAAACTGAAATTTAGAATACGCATATATATTGATGGGTTTTTCGCAGTTTCTATCCACCGAAAACCCCTTTTCACCCATCCCATAAACCGATGCAGAAGACGCATAAATTAAAGGAACGTTTTTGGTTTGACACCACGTCAGCAGACGTTTGGAATACTCGTAATTATTCGCCATGACGTAATGTCCGTCCCATTCCGTCGTCGCGGAACACGCGCCTTGATGAAACACACCACGAATCTGTGTCAAAAAATTCGGATTTTCAAGGTGTTCGATAAACTCGTTTTTGTCCATGTAATCGGCGATATTCAAATCGGCGATATTGTGCATTTTGTGACCGTTGGTTAAATTATCGACCAACAAAATATCGTCTTCGCCTTGTTTGTTAAGCGCGTGAATAATGTTACTGCCAATAAATCCAGCTCCACCTGTGACTATAATCATGTTATTGCCTTTTATATTAATTAAACTTTAGGGCGTTGGTGTTATCTCAAAGCGCGATTATTTAATGATCCAAAAGTATTTCACCGCTTTCTGTTTCCATAATAAATTCGGTAGTTACCTATGGATAATGAGAAGTTACCAAAATTTTACCGCTTCATGATGCTGATGCCTTTTAACAGTGTTAAAGCCTCATTTAGCGCATAATCTTTCGTATCTAAAGCCTCTTTTTCTTTCGCTTCAGCCTCTTTGATTTCAGCCGCTTTTTCTTTTTTATTTTGTAAATGGTTCGACAAATCGGCTTCTTTCACGGGTTTGAATTCTGATTTTTCAACCGATTCTAATTTCATTTGTGCCAACGCTACGTCAGGTTCGATACCTTCTGCCTGAATTGAACGACCTGAAGGTGTGTAATAACGTGCTGTCGTAAGTTTTACAGCAGAACCGTTGCTGGTTGGTAAAATAGTTTGAACAGAACCCTTACCGAATGATTTTTCGCCCATAATGATGGCGCGTTTTGAATCTTGTAATGCGCCCGCCACAATTTCAGAAGCCGAAGCAGAACCTGCGTTAATCAAAACCACCATTGGTGCATCATCTATTAAATCATCAGCAGCCGCATTGAAACGCATTTCAGAATTTGGAATTCGACCTTTGGTATAAACGATTAAACCGCTACGCAAAAACGCATCACTCACATCAACCGCTGCATTCAAAACGCCTCCAGGATTATTTCTCAAATCCAAAACAAGTCCTTTTAATGTGCCGCCATTTTCTTTTTTCAAAGTCGCTAAGGCTTCTTTTAAACTTTCACCAGTGCCAGATTGGAAGCTGCTAATGCGAACGTAACCGTAGTTTTTATCAAGCATTTTACTTTTAACACTTTTCGCTTTGATAATGTCACGAGTCAGCGAAATTTTTAACGGTGCTTCTGAACCTTCGCGCACGACGGTTAATAAAATTTTGCTTCCCGCTTCGCCACGCATCATTTTCACTGCATCTGCTAACGTCATACCTTTTACAGGTTTATCATCTAGGCGAATAATTAAATCGCCTGCTTTAATGCCTGCACGTTGTGCTGGCGTATCGTCAATAGGTGAAACAACTTTGACGTAACCATTTTCCATCGAAACTTCAATGCCTAAGCCACCAAATTGCCCCGTCGTTCCTTCTTTTAATTCTTGATATTCTTCAGCCACTAAATACGCAGAATGTGGGTCTAAACCACTCAACATCCCTTTAACAGCGTCTTCTAAAAGTTTTTTATCTGAAACAGGTTCAACATAATCTTGTTTAATTCGTCCAAAAATTTCAGTGAACGTTTTTAAATCTTCTAAAGGTAAAGTTGTCGATTCTGTATCAACAGCAGCGACAGGCGGATTTTTTTCGGCAAATACATTGCCACTCATACTACCCACGACACCGCTTAACACGAGGCTTAACACGAGGCTTAACAAATACGTTTTTTTATTTTTCAACATTTTATTTTTTATCCAATTAGTTTTTTAAATTTGGTTTGTTTGATTTTTATTTGCACCATTCAACGGGATCGACCGCTTTGCCTTTTTTACGAATTCCGAAATACAAACTTGCTCTATCATGACCACCACTTAATCCGACAGATGCAATGACATCGCCTGAACTTACTACGTCACCGATTTTTTTATATAAACTTTGATTAAACGCATAAAGGCTAATGTAGCCTTTGCCGTGATCTACAATAATAAGCAAGCCATAACCGCGCATCCAATCCGCATAAATCACTTTTCCATCAGTAATACTGTGAATTTCCGTACCTTCTGGAGCTGCAATAATAACGCCGTCTAATTTGCCTTCATCTCGTGCTGAACCAAATTTCTTAATCAAATCGCCAGCGACTGGAAAAGGTAATTGCCCTTTTAATTTTGCAAAATCGCCCTCTAACATTGGAAAGTCGTCAGGTGAAGGCGGAATGATGGGTTCAATTGGGGTGTTTGCATTTTTATGAATGGTTGTGATCGCAGGTTCTTCGTCCACTAATTTTGGTGCAACAATCGCTATTTCTTCTTCGGCTTCTAAACGTTTTTTTCGTAAAGTGCGTGCTTTTTCGATTTCTGAACTCAAATCACTATTTGATGATTGTAAGGTAGAAAGCAAATTTTTCAACGCGGATTCACTGTCTTTTAAACGATTGATTTGCTGTTCGTTCGATAAAAAATCAGGCGTGGCTTGTTTTAATAATTGAGCGCGTTGTTTTTTAATCGCTTCCACCGAATTTTGTTCAAGCCGTTTTTGCGTCAAATTTTGTTCGAGTTGTGCCGTTTCAATTTCATTTTGTTTTTTTAAATGCTCCAAACGGCGCAAAGTTTCACTCACGCTCGTCAATTGGTTTACACGTCGCGCATTCAAATAATCGTAATACGCCATCATTCGACTGGTCAAAATCGGGTCTTGTTGATTGAGTAGTAATTTAATACGCTCTTTATGTCCCATTGCATACATGGTTTTGACTTGTCCAGCGAGTTCATCGTTTTGCTTACTAATTTCTAACGTCAACGCTTGGACTTCAACGTGAATTTTTGCCAAATTTTGTTTTTGTTTCGCGGTATGGTTTTCTAACGCTTTTAATAATGCCGTAGTATTGCCGTAAAGTTTATCGAGTTCGGCGAGTTGGCTATTCAACAAAGCAGTTTTATCAATAGATATTTCAGCATGGCTATGTGCCACGCTGAACATTAGAAATAATCCAAAAACGTATTTAAACATTAACGCAACAACGATTTGCCACTCATTTCAGCAGGTGGCGTTAAACCTAAAATTGCCAACATGGTTGGTGCAATGTCTGCTAAATTTCCACCATCTGCTAACGTGCCATTTCCTTCAACATAAACCAATGGCACAACATTCGTGGTATGAGCGGTGTGAGCTTGATGTGTTACTTCGTCAGTCATTTGTTCAATGTTGCCGTGGTCTGCGGT
>CAINDC010000121.1 GCA_903847275.1 uncultured Pseudomonadota bacterium | reverse complement strand
TTTTTATGCGGCTTTCAGCGTATATTTTTTGCTAAAATTGACCAAAATTTATGCGTTAGAAATTAAAAATTTCATTAAAAATCATGCCGTTAAGTTTTTTACTGGTTGAATAAAATCAAAATAATGACATTGTCATTATTTCTTCTAGCCCTTTATTTTCAAGGCTTATATAGCATCCACAGAATTGAAACACCTCCGTCTTTTCTAATGAGGTAGCCCTGTGAAAATTGCTGAACTTTATAGATGTCAGCCGACGGAGCGTCTATAATTCTACTTGATCAATACCTTCGCCAATTTCAAAATCAGTGTAAAAACTGATTTTGTGTCCGTTATAAATCAATGGGTTACGAAGTTGAATTTCATGAAAAATCACTTATTTTTCATTTTGGCGAAGGTATTGCTTGATAATATATTTTACTAGGAGATACAAATGACTTTTACAGATTACAAAGTAGCCGATATTTCTTTGGCTGCATGGGGACGCAAAGAAATTAATATTGCTGAAACCGAAATGCCAGGTTTGATGGCGTTGCGTGCAGAATTTGGTGCTACACAACCATTGAAAGGCGCACACATCGCAGGTTGTTTGCACATGACGATTCAAACTTCTGTGTTAATGGAAACATTAACCGCTTTAGGCGCAACAGTTCGTTGGTCATCATGCAACATTTTCTCAACCCAAGACCACGCCGCAGCAGCAATGGCTGCAGCGGGGATTCCTGTTTTTGCGTGGAAAGGTGAAACTGAAGCCGAAGCCGAATGGTGTATTGAACAAACGATTGTCAGTGCTGACGGTTGGAAACCGAACATGATTTTGGATGATGGCGGTGATTTAACCACAATGATGCACGACAAATTCCCTGAAATGATGTCAGAAATTAAAGGCATTTCAGAAGAAACTACGACAGGTGTTTTACGCTTGTATGAAATGGTGAAAAAAGGCTTATTGAAAGTCCCCGCGTTTAACGTCAATGATTCTGTTACAAAATCGAAATTCGACAATTTATACGGTTGCCGCGAATCATTGGTTGACGGTATTAAACGCGCCACCGATGTAATGATTGCAGGCAAAATCGCGATAGTTGCAGGTTATGGCGACGTGGGTAAAGGTTGCGCTCAATCATTACGCGGTTTAGGTGCAACCGTTTGGATTACTGAAATCGACCCAATTTGTGCATTACAAGCGGCAATGGAAGGTTATCGTGTTGTCACGATGGAAGAAGCCGCACCGATTGCAAACATTTTTGTGACGGCAACAGGTAACTTCAACATCATTCGTCATGAACATTTACTAGCTATGCGTGACCAAGCGATTGTATGCAATATCGGACATTTTGATGCAGAAATCGAAATTTCATCGTTACGCCAATATACTTGGGAAAACATCAAGCCTCAAGTTGACCACGTTATTTTTCCAGACGGAAAACGCTTAATTATTTTGGCGGAAGGTCGTTTGGTGAATTTAGGTTGCGCGACGGGACATCCAAGTTTTGTGATGTCAAATTCATTCTGTAACCAAGTTTTAGCGCAAATGGAATTGTGGGCGAATGGATCAAACTATGAAAATAAAGTGTATATTTTGCCGAAAAAATTAGATGAAAAAGTAGCACGTTCACATTTAGCGCAATTGGGCGTAAAACTGACAACTTTAACCTCTGAACAAGCCGCTTACATTAGCGTTCCCGTCGAAGGTCCATATAAAGCAGATCATTACCGTTATTAATGTAACGCCTAAATTACTGATGTTACGCATCGATGATGTGTGACATCAGTTAATGATTAGAAAAATCTGTCATCGTCATTGCCATCACCGCCATCCGCACCGCAACACCATTACTCACCTGCTGTAAAATTACAGATTGTTTACCATCAGCAACTTTTGAATCAATTTCCACGCCTCTATTGATAGGGCCTGGGTGCATGACAATTGCATCGGGTTTGGCGAATTTTAGTTTTTCTTCTGTTAAACCAAAACAATTGAAATACTCACTTTCGCTCGGCAACAATGCCGAAGTCATACGTTCTTTTTGCAGCCGCAACATGATAACCACGTCAATATCTTGCAAACCATCTTGTAAATTGTGCGAAACCGTCACACCTAATGCTTCAATTTCAGCGGGCAATAATGTTTTCGGTGCAATCACCCGCACTTCTTTTACACCCAAAATGTTGAGCGCATGAATTTCAGAACGCGCCACCCGTGAATGCAAAATATCGCCAATAATCGCCACCCGCAACTTTGAGAAATCTGGTTTGTGTTGCCGAATCGTAAACATATCTAACATCGCTTGCGTCGGATGTGCGTGTTGACCGTCGCCTGCATTAATAACACTGATGTGTGGCGCAGTTTGTTGCGCGATGAAATGTGCCGCACCACTCACCGCATGACGTACCACAAACGCATCAACAAACATCGCTTCTAAATTACGAATCGTATCAAGCAAACTTTCGCCTTTCGAGGTTGCCGATGTAGCGATATTCATGTTGATAACTTCAGCCCCCAAATTTTTAGCCGCAAGTTCAAAAGTTGTGCGGGTGCGGGTGCTGTTTTCAAAAAACAAATTCACCACCGTTTTGTCACGCAATAATTGGGTCGATTTAATTTTTTTGGGTGATTGTGTGTTATCAATAAACGTTTCAGCGGTATCAAGAATTTGCGTCAAAAGTTCTGCACTTAAACCTTCGGGTGTTAAAAAATGTTTCAATTTGCCATCGGCAGTGAGTTGTAAATTCGTGGTCATGGATTTAGTTTTAAAAAGTTTAAAAGTGAGTTTTTTTTAAAAACGATAGGATTTCAACGCGGCTTTTAAATTGATAGGATTCCGAAATTCTTTCAGCTCTGTTTTTGCATATTTAAGCACTAACTGCATTTCTTTAATATCAACTGACAGCGATTTTAGAACTTGTTGTGGCTGTAAATTGGAATGCAAAGATGTTTTTAATTGCATTTTAAACGGGTATTCAATTTGTTGGATTTCTTGCTTTAATTCACTGAATTGCGCTTGTAATACTTTATTAAACTGCTTTAATCGCTCTTCTGTCATCGTGTTCAAATGCGTCTGATCAATTTGTTCAATTTCAAGTTGTAACGCCAACAATTGCAGCAAATCTTTTTTGGTGTAAGCGATATTTGCTCGTTGCATGAGTTTAGTTTTACGTTCGCGTTCAGCTTCATCGGGTTCACGGTCAGGATGCAACGCGCCAACTAATTTACGAAAAACCTCTTGAATCGATTTGGTGGCATTTTGCTCTTCGTCTTTTTTTTGAGTTTCTATTTCGAGCTGTTTTGCTGATTTTTTACGGTTATGTGGTTTTTCTTCGTGATGTTGTGTTTGAATTTCTGGAGTTTCAATTTCAAATTCTAGCAAATCGTCTTCAAATTCGGTGTCGCTGTAACGATTGTAAATCGCTTTCAGTTCCTCTTTACCCGCATAAATTAAACCTATCGACAAATTACAAATGAGTTCTTTGATTTTAGCTTTATCCGTTTTTTTGAAAAACTTATCACCGTGCGCTTCATCTAATAAATAAACTAACGCCATGCGGCAATCATGGTAATTATCAGCAATCGGCTGATATTCTGAATGAAAACGCTGCTGATATTTTGTGGTGGTTTCTTGCCATTCTTGTAATAACCGCTTTTGCGCCTCAATTTTTTGGGTTAAATCATTAAACTTTTTTTGCGCTTTCGACGATGTAGTTTGTTCGATTTCATAATCGCTCAGCGCAATTTTTTGATTAACATTCGGCATTTTTTCTTCTCACATTTTTTCATGTAATTTTAAAAATCGTTCATAACGTGATATTGAAATTTCGTCATTTTCAACGGCGGCTCGAACGGCACACCCTTTGTCTAAATGATGACTGCAATCGTTGAATTTGCATTGCGCTAAAAATGGTAAAAATTCTCGATAACCTTGCGCCAATTGTCCACGCGAAATGTCAGCTAAACCAAAAATTGCCACGCCTGGCGAATCAATTAAATCGCCGCCTTCAGGCAAATGATAAAGCGTCGCGGCGGTTGTGGTGTGACGACCATGTTTTGTGGTCGCTGAAACAGTGTTTGTTTTTAAATTTTTATCTGGAATTAACGCATTGGTTAATGATGATTTTCCCACGCCAGATTGACCCGTAAAAATACTCACTTGTCCACGCAAGGCTTGTTTTAACTCGCTTAAACTGTCCGCTTCATTTGCACAAACGCGATACAGCGCATAACCCAAATTCACATAGTTCGCCAATTCGTTTTCGATTTCGTCGGAAAGCGGCAAATCGGTTTTATTCAAAATCAACGAGGCTTGAAAATCACGGTTTTCACAAATCGCTAAATACTGGTCGAGTAATAGAAAATCACAAAACGGTTCAACGGCGAACACCACAAAAATGTTGTCAATGTTTGCCGCAACGGGTCGAATTTTCTCGTTTCGAGAAGGACGGCTTAACACTGATTTTCGCGGTAAAAGTGCTTCAATTCGTCCTTGTTCCGGTGCGACGAGTGACCATAAAACTTTATCACCAACCGTTACCGTATCTAATTTTCGTAACGGCTGGCATAAAATAATTTCGCCATTGTGTTCAACTGCGATGCCTTGTCCTAAATGTGCGATAACCAAGCCTTCGAGTGTTTCACTCATGCCGCTTTTTCCAAATGCGCGATACGAACCGCAGCAGGTGGATGGCTGTAATAAAACGAAGCGTAAAGTGGATCAGGCGTTAAAGTGCTGGCGTTTTCTTCGTACAATTTCACTAAACCGCTGACTAATTTACTGGCTTGTGCGTGTTGCGAAGCAAAATCATCGGCTTCAAATTCAAACTTGCGTTGAAAATACGCGCTAATCGGTTGCATGAAAAAGGTAAAAATCGGCGCGATTAACGTAAACAATAATAACGCGGCGGCATTTGAAGCGTGTTCAACACCTAAACCTGTAAAAAACCATTCTTTGTCAATCATCCAACCTAAAACTGCAAAACCAATCAAGGTCGTGATTGAGGTTGAAATCAGCATTTTCACAACGTGTTTGCATTTGAAATGTCCCAATTCGTGCGCCAAAACGGCTTCCAATTCTTCGTCGTCAAGCGACGCGACCAAATTATCAAAAAACACGATGCGTTTGTTATTGCCTAAGCCCGTAAAATAAGCGTTTCCGTGACCTGAACGTTTTGAACCGTCCATAATAAAAATACCTTGGCTGTTAAATCCGCAACGTTCAAGCAAACCTGAAATGCGGGTTTTTAACGCGCCATCTTCCATCGGCGTGAATTTGTTGAAAAGTGGCGCGATAACGGTCGGAAATAACCAGCTCATCAATAACGAAAAACTCATTAAAATTGCCCACGCCCAAAGCCACCAACTGCTGCCGACGCTGTCCATAATCCATAAAATCAACGCTAAAATTGGCAAACCAATCGCCGCCGCAAGTCCTAATTGCATGATTTCATCTTTGATAAATTGCGCGGGCGTGTTTTTGTTGAAACCAAATTTTTCTTCGATGACAAACGTACCGTACCAACTCACGGGTATTTCAGAAAGTGACATTAAAAGTGTTAATAACGCAATCGCGCTAACGCCCGCCATTAAAGGCGATTCGATGCGAGACGCGCAAAATTCAAAAATGAAATTGATGCCGCCAAACACAGTCAAAATTAACAACAAACCCACGCCGTACCAACGTTCGATGTCGCCGAGTTGTGATTTTGCCAGCGTGTAATCAGCGGCTTTCTGATGCGCGGTTAATGAAACGGTTGATGTGAAGGCTTCTGGTACTTCGTCACGATGCGCCAAAACATAAGCGGCTTGACGTTTGGCTAACCAAAATTGGGTCGCGGTAACGATGGCGAACATAAGTAAAAATAAGACGGTAAAAGAGTTCATTGGCTTGGAGGTTCTGTTTTAAAAGGGAAGTTAAGCAAAAATTTCAGTGAGAAAATTTGTCATCGTTTGCCACGAACGGTGATTTGCTTTTTCATCAAATTTATAACCCGCTGCAAAATCTTTTGCTTGTGGATTTGTGAACGCATGAACCGTGTTGCCATAAGCGTGCAACTGCCAATCTACATTTTTTGCTTGCGTCATTTCTTGTTCAAATGCTGCAACTTGTTTGGGCGGTACGAGTGGATCATCGTGACCGTGTAAAACGAGAACTTTCGCGATGATTTCAGAATTTTCTAAATCGGTTGGCGCGTGTAATAAGCCATGAAAACTCACCACACCTTTCACATTCGCGCCACTTCGCGCCAAATCTAACACGCATAATCCACCGAAACAAAATCCAATCGCGGCAATCTTTTTGTCATCGACCCACGGCAACAATCGAACATTTGCTAATGCCGCTAAAATTCGACGTTGCAACATTTCACGATTTTCCATAAACGGACGCATTAACGCACCACATTCTTCGTCGGTTTGTCCTAATTTTCCCGCACCATACATATCAAGCGCGAAACCGACATAACCTAATTTGGCGAGTTCACGCGCTTTTTCAGCGGTAAATTCACTGCGTCCCGCCCAGGGATGACTGACCAAAACCGCTGGACGTTGCCCTTGAATTGCATCGTCAAATGCAAAAAAACCTTCCAAAAGCGTGTCGCCATCGACGTAATTGATAGTATTTTCAATAATTGCCATGTGCTTATCCTAAAACTTTAGTGTCGTGTAAATGCTTCAAAAATCCTTCGCTTGCTGCTTCAACCATATCCAACACGCGCTCGAAACCTTGTCCTTGACCGTAATACGGATCAGGTACTTCGCGAGTTTTTAATTGAGGTGCAAAACAGAGGAAATAATGAATTTTGTGTTGATATTGTGGCGGGCAGGTTTCCATTAAAATGGCGTGATTGTCGTCATCCATTGCTAAGATAAAGCCGAAATCTTCAAAATCGCCGAAAACCACTTTGCGCCCACGCAAATGACTAATATCAATGCCGCGTTTCAAAGCGGCTGTTTGAGAACGTCCGTCTGGCGCATCGCCAATGTGATAAGCGTGTGTGCCAGCCGAATCGATTGAAAAATGGTGTGCTAATTTTTTACTTTGAACTAATTGTGTAAATACACCTTCAGCGGTTGGTGAACGGCAAATGTTCCCCATACAGACAAATAAAACTTTAATTTTTTCCATGGCCTAACTATTTAAATTGAAACAACTGTTGAGTCGAATTTTAGCACAATTCACTAAAGGGAGGGGGGCACGGCTTTCTCATAAAAAATTAACTTGACGAAGCGTTGCAGCTAAAGAGTTTGGTATGTCAGTGAATTGTTCAATAAGTGCCTGAAAATTAGGAGCGTTCTTTTTTTGGATTCGTAATAAATTCATCGCGAAAGTACGTAATTTAGACAAAATTTGAGCTTGATTTCCATCTGAAACACGCACGTTATCTTCGTTAAATGTGACATCGTGTTGCCAGTTATTTGATTCAACACCCCAGTGCTTCCTGATAGCCGTTGTTAATTCAGAAGATACAGTTGCCATCGACGAATTTTTGTAATTACTTAAATAATAAGAGGTTTCTTGTGTTTGTTTGAGGTTAGATTTTTTAATAGTTTCGCGCTCAACGACAACTAAAAACGCCATGCCACTCGTTTGCCAACGACTATCAAGGTCTGAAACTGACAATTGGTACAGATTGCTTTTATAAGAACTAATGCGTCCATGCCCATAGTCATGCTCAATTATTTCAGCAATTGAGGATTGCAGAGCTAAATGCCGACAATGTTCAAGTAATTTTGGTTGATTTTCTTTTACTTGAATCAAATAAGTCCCGTGTGCTTCTTGAATTTGCGACATGGTATCAGGATAGCAATGATGGGCATCAAGGGTATTTTTTTGACTTTCTAATCCTGTTTCTTTAAGAAATTTTCGGACGGTGGTTATTTCGCTGGATTTATTACCC
>CAINDC010000120.1 GCA_903847275.1 uncultured Pseudomonadota bacterium | reverse complement strand
TTTCATCCAACGGGTCAATGTAGATAATCCTACATTTTCATTTTCCGCGATAAATTTAAGACTTTCGCCGTCCTTTCTTTGCAATGCTTTTTCGATTAATTGTTCTTTAAATTCTAAACTAAATTTGACGCTCATAATGTCTCCTAAAGGAAGCGACAATTATGGTGACACATAGGGTAACAAACTTTTAAAAATAGTTTCATTTCCAAATGCTCACAATGTTTGTGAAATCATCCGTCCACGCAGGCATATCAAAATATAGCGGCATTTTTTGCCACGAACCGATTTGACTGGTTTGCAGAGGTTTTAGAATTTCTGGATTTTTCGCCAAAACCACCCAATCTGTTGCCACAATCAATGGCGCGTCGGTTTGCGGTTTGAATTCTTGAATTAACGCCGCGAGTTTCATTTGTTCAGCATGAATCGAAACGACTTTTTTGAGTAACAAATGCCGATTCGTAATGTGAAACGCCAAAATGCCATTCGGTTTTAACTTTTTGAAATACAGCTCAATTGCTTCGCGCGTCAACAAATGCGTCGGCACAGCATCCGAACTAAACGCATCCATCATCAACAAATCAAATGTGCCATCGGGTTTATTTTGCAGCGACAAACGCGCGTCACCGATTTCTGAAACCGCATTCGGCGCACATTGGCTTAAATAAGTGAAATAGGCAGGATTTTTGGCAATATCCACCACAAGCGGGTCAATTTCATAAAGCATCCACGTTTGCGACGGTTTTGCATAACACGTCAACGCACCTGCACCTAAACCAACCACGCCGATATTCCAGTTTTCATTTTGAGTATCAAACGTTTTAAACAATTGCCCCATCGGACTTGGACGACTGTAATAAGTGAGCGGGGTTTTGTTTTCAGTCTGAATCAAACGCTGTGCGCCGTGTTTGGTCGTACCGTGAAATAACTCGTGATAGGTTTCAGGCTGTCCTTTTTCGTCAGTCAAAACGCTTTCACGCACTGCCATCACACCAAAAAAGGTGCGTTCTTGCATGAGCGTGTGACTTTCGCTGTGATGCACAACCATTGCCGACATAATAATTACGCCAATCAATCCCGCATACGCCACAACGCGCTGACGTAGGAAATACACCGCAATCGTGAGCAAACACAAGCTAATCACAATGCCGTCAAAATAACCGATTAAATTATCAACGCTGAAATAAACGCCTACGCCAATTGCCAGCAATAACAACGGGTCGATAAGTTGCAAACTAATTTCTTTTAAATCCAATTTTTTCAAACTCGGACGCAACAACAACGCAGCAACAATCATCAACGGATATTCGTAAATGCCATTGAAAATAAATGGCGCGACAAAGGTGTTAAACATGCCGCCGAGCATTCCCGCAAACGACATAATCAAATAAAACGTCGTTAGGCGGGAACTATGCGGACGTTGCGCGGCAAGTTCACCGTGACTCACCATAATCGCAAAGAAAAATGCTACGACATGAAAAACCAAATACACCCAATACGGTAAATCAGCGGGATTGATAAACGAGTATGCGACGAAAGGAATTAAGAAAATCGGTTGCAAACGCACAAACCAAACGTGACTTTTATCGTTCCAACGTGAAAAAACAATGACGAATGACAACAAATAAACCGTGAGCGGAATAATCCAAAGCAATGGCACGGACGCGATGTCGGTGCTGATGAAATTCGTCAGACCCAGCAACAAACTCGATGGTACAAATGCCAATGCGC
Source organism: uncultured Pseudomonadota bacterium (assembly GCA_903847275.1). GTDB lineage: Bacteria > Pseudomonadota > Gammaproteobacteria > Methylococcales > Methylomonadaceae > UBA10906. The sequence goes on along the minus strand of CAINDC010000120.1, from coordinate 5,414 downwards.
CCCAATAAAGTTTGGTTTTTAATGAAAGTGTTGGCGCGAGAGATGGAGACGTTTCAACGTGTTCATTTTCAATTTTTTGATAATTTTTCCACAACGCAAACCCACAACCCGAGATCAATAAACATAATCCTACATAACCTAACGTCCAATCGGATTGTTGCGCGTTCAAGCCCCAATTTGGTTCAATCAAAAAAGGATAACTCAAAAGTGAAACTAAACTGCCTGTATTACTTGCAGCATAAAGAAAATACGGGTCTTCGCTATCTTTATGTCCGACGTGTGCAAACCATTTTTGAATCAGTGGCGCGGTTGTGGAAAGGATGAAAAATGGCAAACCAATGGAGAGCGCAAGCGTTGAGAAAATCCAAAAAGTCGGATTTGTTTCGGTTGGTGGGAGTAAGTTTTCAGGTAAGCCAACAGGCAACGCTAAAAAGCTAAGTGCAATGACGGCAAGATGCGTGATGATTTGAACTTTTGAATTTAAACGTGTTCCCAGCAAATGCGCGTACAAATAACCTAAAAACAAAACGCTTTGATAAAACACCATGCAGCTATTCCATACCGCAGGTGTGCCGCCAAGTAATGGCAAAAGTAATTTGCCAAACAGCGGTTGCAAAACAAACATCAATAACGCACTGGAAAATAAGGTGCTGGCGAATAAAACGATGAGAAAAAGAGAGCGATTTTGTGAAGGCATGAGTAACAACGAAGGCAATTGTTAAAAGAACAATTGGTATTTCCCACCTGCGCCGCCGTGTCCTTTCGTCCATGAACCGAAGGTTCAAGGGGGAACGAAGTTTTTCAATCGGGCTGCTCACACGAGATAAGTATGCACTCCATGAAAAAGCTAAGTTCCCGAGGGTAATATAGGTTCAGGAAACACCCAGAACACTCTCAAACGCCGCAGGAAATACCACGATAGTTTAATCAGTTTTAGTCATTTTCTAAAACGTTTTCTATTTTTTGACGCATATTTGATAAACATTCATTGAGGTTTTGGTTTAACTTTAAATTCTCAATTTTCAGCATTTGTAACTCATGCGCGATATTTAACGCGACCATTACGGCGATTCTGTCATCACCGTTAATTTTGCCAGCGTTGCGAATTTTCCGCATTTTTTCGTCAAGTTGTTTTGCAGATTCCAACAATGATTCTTGTTCGTCAAAATCACAGGCAATTTTATATTCCTTACCTAAAATATTTAGTGAAACAGCAGACGGTTGTTTATTATTCATGAATTTTGCTCCATATCTTTTAATCGGTTAATCATGGCTTCTACTTGAGTGCGAGCGAGCGTGGTTTTTTCCACTAATTTGGCTTTTTCACGCACTAATGTATCTTGCTTGGTTTTGAGTGAAACATTTTCGACTTTAATTTGCTGATATTCATCAATCAACACGTCCAATTTAGTTTCGAGAGATTTTAATTCTTCTGGGTACGATGTTTTTTGTTTCATTGCGTTATTGTAAGGTTGTTAAAATCTATATGGAAATGGTCATTAAGACAACGAACAATGGTAGCATAAGCCAGTATTAACCAACATTATTGAATGGAGAAAAAATGAGTTACACGACGATTGATGCGATTTTAGTGCAGTATGACGCAGAATTATCTGCCGCCGAAGCCCACGGTATGGCAAGTGGATTATTAGCAATAAATGGAAAATTCAGTAATCAAAGTTGGTTGAATGAATTACTGCAAAATACGCCACTCATAAATCGTGAACATAATGTTGAATTAATTGGTTTGTTTGATGATACGCAAGACGTATTAGCGCATGACGAATTTGAGTTTGAATTATTTTTACCAGAAGACGAAGAATCGGATTTAGTCGAGCGAGTAGATGCGTTACGCCAATGGTGTAAAGGATTTTTATTCGGCGTAGGTTTTGCAAACACGGCGACAACATTTTCTGTACAAACCCAAGAAATTCTTAAAGATGTCGCCGAAATTACAAAACTCGATACCGACATCGAATTAGAAGATGAAGAAGCTGAAAATGATTTTATGGAATTAACCGAGTATTTACGCGCTGCTGTGTTGGCATTGCGCGATGAGTTTAATAAATGAAACAAAGTGAATTTAAAAAACGCCGAAAATTGCTTATGCAGCGTGTTGGCAAAGGAAATATCGCGTTAATTAGTAGCGCAGATGTACGCATTCGTAATCGAGATGTGGATTATCCATTTCGCCAAGACAGCGATTTTTATTATTTAACGGGATTCAACGAACCAGATGCGTTAGCTGTTTTTATTCCTGGACGAGAGCAGGGCGAATATATTTTATTTTGTCGTGAATTTGACAAGAAAAAAGCACTTTGGGAAGGCGCACATTCAGGATTAGAAGGGGCTACGAAATATTATGCTGCCGATGATTCATTTCCGATTGATGATGTAGATGAAATTTTATCGGGAATGCTCGAAAATCAAAACAAAGTCTTTTATCCAATGGGGCGCGATTCGGATTTAGATCACAGTTTACAAGCATGGATTAAACACATTCGTAGCCAATCACGTTCAGGTGTTATTGCCCCTGCGGAAATCGCGTCAATCGAACCGATTTTGCATGAAATGCGTTTATTCAAAAGTTCAGCCGAATTAGAATTGATGCGTCGTGCAGCAAATGTGACCGCACAAGCACACGTTAAAGCGATGCAACTTTGCAAAGCAGGGCGTTACGAATATCAAATTGAAGCTGATATTGTGCATCATTTTATGCAAGCAGGTTTACGCGCGGTAGCTTATCCGTCGATTGTGGCGGGGGGTAAAAATGCTTGTGTACTTCATTACACTGCCAATAGCGATAAATTAAAAAATGGCGATTTGTTATTGATTGATGCGGGTGCAGAATGTGACCATTACGCCGCTGACATTACACGCACTTTCCCCATTTCTGGAAAATTCACCGAACCGCAAGCGCAGTTATATCAATTAGTTTTAGACGCGCAATTCGCCGCGATTGAACAACTTCAACCAAATACACCGTGGAATGCAGCGCATGATGCTTCGGTTGAAGTGATGACGAAAGGTTTGGTGAAATTGGGATTGCTAAAAGGCAGTGTTAAAAAACTCATTAAAGATGAAAAATATAAACAGTTTTATATGCACCGCATCGGACATTGGTTGGGAATGGACGTGCATGATGTGGGTGATTACAAACTCAATCAAGAATGGCGAACTTTACAAGCTGGCATGGTCTTGACGGTCGAACCTGGTTTGTATATTTCTGAAAACTGCAAGACAGTTGACGCGAAATGGCGTGGTATTGGTATTCGGATTGAAGATGATGTGTTAATCACGAAAACGGGGCATGAAATTCTCACCGACGGTGTGCCGAAAACAATCGTGGATATTGAAGCGTTGATGGCGCGTAATCAACGCGAAATTGGAGGCGAAAGTGGATTATGATTTACTTATTGTTGGCGGCGGTTTAGCAGGCAATTGTTTGGCGTTAGCATTAAAAAATAGCGGTTTGAAAATCGCTATTATCGAAGCGCAAGAACGTGAAATTTTACAAACAGCCGCGTTAGGCGATAGAGCTTTAGCATTAGCTGCGGGAACTGTAGATGCGTTGAAAGCGTTAAATCTTTGGCAAGGTGTTGAACACGCTGCCACACCGATTGAATATATTCACATTTCAGACAAAGGACATTTTGGCAAAACACGTTTATCCGCTCAAAAAGAAAACGTTGATGCGTTGGGTTATGTGATTACGGCGCGAGATTTAGAAACGCATATTGCTGACCAAGTTGCGACGGCTGAAAATGTGACCATCTATTGTCCAACGCGTGTTATGGGTTTAATCGCTGACGAAAATGCGGTATTTGTTAGTTTGAAACACAACGATGAAGCGTTAAATTTAACAGCAAAATTAGTGGTTGGCGCGGACGGTGGAAATTCTTCGGTGCGACAATTATTAAACATTTCACAACATATTTCTGATTACGAGCAAACGGCATTAGTCACGACTATCACCGCCGCCTCGAAACCGCATAAAAATGTAGCTTATGAACGATTCACTTCATCAGGTCCTTTGGCTTTATTGCCAATGAGAACACATGATCTAGCTGTGGTTTGGACGCGCACCACCGAGGAAGCCGAAGCGTTAATGTTAGGAAGTGAAGCGGATTTTATTGAACAATTACAACAGTGTTTTGGTTGGCGGTTAGGTGAATTGAAATCAAGTGCGCCACGTCGGGCATTTCCATTATCATTGATTCACGCTGATGCGATGATTTCAGAACGTGCGGTGATTATCGGTAACGCCGCACATCAATTACACCCCGTTGCAGGACAGGGATTTAATTTAGGTTTGCGGGACGTGGTCGTTTTAGCTGAAATGTTGCGAGTACAAAACGAAACTAGCGATATTGGCGCGTCCAATTTTTTAAAGTGTTACGCTCAAATGCGACAAACGGATCAATCGCGCACGATTCAATTTACTAATACCGTAGTTCGTATTTTTTCAAACGAATGGTTGGCTGTTGCAGCAGTTCGCAATGTTGGACTAGCATTACTAGACGTATTGCCATTTGCTAAAACAGTATTAGCGCGACACGCAATGGGTTATCAGTGGTAATTTTTCTATTTTTCAGAGGATAAAAACATGACAGAAATATTTTTTGTATTAACGGTAATTTATGCGGCGTATGTTATTTTTAGCGTGGTTAATGACAATAAAAAAGAAAAAGTTATTGACGATAGCGCACCAGCTTTGATGTCTGTTACAACAAATATAAATCCATTCCTTCCAGAAAAAGCAATGGCACAACCGCTAGTTAAACCTGTGACAAAAACCGCAAAACCTGCGGTTGTAAAATCAGGTTTGAAAAATCCAGTAACAGGTGAAATTGTGACCAGTTATGCGAATTATCGTTTTATGAAACGTTGGATTAAAGAAGCATTAGTTTCGGAAGGTTTGTTGGAAAAAATTTACAAAAATAATGAATTGAGCGATGAAGTTGAAGTAAAGATTAAAGAAGCAGTAGCACTATTAGAAAATAATGACAATTATCGAATTTAAACGACACATGAATTTTTGTGTGTGATTCAAATCACATTTTTGAATGTAAGTTATTTTCTGTAATAAATATTACGGTAGAATTGCTTTGCACTTAGTACATCAATTAAAAATTATTTAACAACTACGAGGAAAAGACAATGGCAGCTTCAGATAATCAACAACAAGAACAAGGACAAACACCTCCAACAGGTGGAGCTGGTCAAGGTCAAGGTCAAGGTCAAACACCTCCAACAGGTGGAGCTGGTCAAGATCAAGGTCAAGGTCAAGGTCAAACACCTCCAACAGGTGGAGCTGGTCAAGATCAAGGTCAAGGTCAAGGTCAAACACCTCCAACAGGTGGAGCTGGACAAGGTCAAGGTCAAGGACAAACACCTCCAACAGGTGGAGCTGG
>CAINDC010000119.1 GCA_903847275.1 uncultured Pseudomonadota bacterium | reverse complement strand
CGCATGGTGGATAACTGATAATGTCGAGTCAATGTTGAGGCTTCGAGTTGTTAGAGCCAATGATGATTGGCAAGAATACTGGAGTAGTTCAGTCGCGGCGTAACTGTTATGGAATTCCCCCACACTTTTAATCGCACCCTTAATTGATGGGGTGGTTGCAAGAATCAAATATGTTAATAAACTATCGAAATTAGAATTCCTTACAAAACATAAGGATTTTACATTTGAATTCTTAAATCAAACATCTGGTGCAATTCTTGAGAAATCTGTAGGAACATTGGCATATAAGCCTTTCAAATTCGATGCTAAAAATGTGACGGGAAATTACGAATTGGCATCAGTTGATTTTAAAAATGATGAAGTTTTTTATTACTGACATACCTTTATATGTATATGTATATCTATGTATTATGTATATGTATATCTATGTATTATCCATTAAATCATTGTTTATAATTTAAAAATCAGATAGTTATATAACATTTGAGTCATTAAAATCGTCAAAAAGTGAATAGTCCTCCAAATTCTAAAATGACTATTCATCTTTTGAAATCATAAATAATTCAAATTAACACTATCTGGGATTATTCAATTTATGGAATTATTAAGAATTAGCGATTTGGTAAAAAAATTACGAGTTTCAAAAAGCACAATATATTCGATGATCAAATCTGGAGAATTTCCGAAACAATCAAAAATCAATCGAAACATTACTTGTTGGAATTCTAGCGATGTGAATAAATGGATATTGGAAAATACTGGAAAAATCACAAATTAATTGTAAGAAATATAGATAATTCAAGGGATACAGCGACTATATATTTCTAATATCGTGGCATTATAGATGGGATATTTGCTAAAAATTCAAACAAATGGATGTGCTGTGATAAGGAATCTGATAGCTTTCATAAAATTCTTTCAACATTATTTAGCATGTTAAAACCTATTAATAATGTGGGATATATTAAAATATTAATGCTTTGGATTGATTTGCATAAATAGAAACATAAAACTACCAATTGGGACATTATGTATGAAATTTGTATGCGTTAATCTGGATTCAGAAACTTCTAAACAGTATTTTGATTTGAAAATAAAATTGAAATCTTATGGTGAACTTAAATCCGATATTTCTGTTGATAATGAAGAATTGAATTCTTTGATATTTTTGAACGGATTGTTAAGGATGATCAAAGATATTGAGCAGAAGTATGGTGAATGATTAAAAATCTTAGGTTTCTGATATGAATTATCAGAAACCTTATTTAAAACAATTTACCTACCAGTTTGTATTCGAGTATCGCAATTTGGACAATCTAATGCGTATTTAGCATTGGTTTTTAAGCCGTAATAAACTAAACCCCAAACTATAACTATAACAGACCAACCAGCTGGTACTATTACAAAGGGAATAGAAAGAATAACCAGTATAAAAATTCCCCACCATGTACCATACCACGGGAGAATTTTCTTTATTATTCCCATTTTGCCAACATATCCGCATTCTGAACATGATACTTTTTGATGAATTTCTTTATAATTTTTTAGCTTATCACGAATTTCTTGTGGTAAAACAGTAATTCGATCAATAGTTTCTTTGGCGTATAATTTTGAAGCCGCTTGACCACAATTTTGGCAATAAAGTTCACTATCGTTTAATTTTGTTCCACATTTTGTACAGAAAGTGCTGGTTATGTTAGTTTCATCAGTATTTGAAATTCCAGAACCACATTTTGTACAGAAATTAGCATCATTTGAATTTTCTGTACCACATTTTGTACAAAATTTCTTATTATCAGTCATGTAATTGCTTTTAATAATTACGATTTTATGAAATATGCGTTAAATTCTACCAAAAATAACTAAATTACAGTGGAAAATTATGACCAGCAAAATATACACCTTTTACGATAAATTATCAGTTCAACGGAATGCTTTTATAGCGATATGTTTGGTATTAGTATTTTTACCAATTTCAGGTTATCCGCTAAGTCAGCAATATAAACAATGCGCCAAAGAAGTTTTAGGAGCATCAATGGATGATTGTGGCATTAACGACGAATATGATCGTCTACATGAAAAAATGGAAATAGTTTATAAAACGGCTGTTGAATCAAAACCAGAGTTATTAAAAGATCAGTCTAAATGGTTAGAAAAACTCAAGAAAGATTGTCCAGAAGATTTTGGAACATCAAGTTCATACAGATTACATACGCAATGTTTAGCCGAAGAAACGGAAGCTAGACTTTCACAATTAGAGAATAATATAAAAGATATTGTTTCTACTAAAAATGATGGAGCAATACAAAATATTCAAAAACGGTTAAAAAATTTGGTAGCAAATACATTATCAGATGATAGAGATGATATTGTTTTTACTAGATCGGATGTGGATAAATTGAAGGATGGCATATTGCACGAATTAATTAATAACTTAAAAACGTCTAAGGTAGAAGCAATTGTAGGCAAAATAGCTATAGAAAGATACCAACTAGGTACTGTAACAAAAACAAAAAATCCAAATAAAAATTATAATCCTCCAGTATTAGCTATAAAATACGAAGGTTCTTTTGTATCGGAAATGATAGTCCAAGGTAAAAAATTAGATCCTTTAAAAGTATATCCAGGTTGGAGCATTGCGGTTTTAAATGTAGATGGAACTGTAAAAGATGTAGATATAGACACAGAACACATGACACACTTAACTGGAAATGTAAAAGAAGGAAGAATAAACCCAGAAGAATATATTCCTCAAGATTGTGATTTTAAACCACTTACTCAAAAACAATTGGACGACACTTTGTTTTAATGTGCAGGTTATGCCAATATTAAAGACATAGCTGTTAATATTGGCATAACCAAAATTCACTTAGTTAGCATCGTATAGATCGTTTGTCTTGATACATCATACTCTTTGGCTAATTTATCAAGACAAACGCCAGATATTGGTGCATCTACTCATTGCCTCATTAACGTGAGGCTTTTTTATGTCCAGTGATTTTACAAATGTGGAAAATGTTATAACATTGTTGACACCTTAAAATGCTACTGATATAGTGTGTAAAAAATCGTTAAACAACTTAATTTTTACACACTTTGTACACTTTTCAAATTAGGGGACACTATTATGGCAACTTCAATAGGTAGAAAATTTGGTTATGCTCGCGTTTCGACTAGCAAGCAATCACTCGATATTCAAATAAAAGCATTAAAAGAATACGGTGTTGATGAAAGTAGAATTATCACTGACAAAGCTAGTGGCAAAGATACGGAACGTAATGGACTTGATGAATTGAAAATTAAAGTTGAAAACGGTGACGAAGTAATTGTGACGAAGTTTGACCGTCTGGGACGTGATACAGCCGATATGTTGACGTTAATCAAAGAATTTAAAGCAAAAGGCGTAAAGGTTCGATTTATCCAAGAAGCTACACTTGATGACACTGGTGGTATTGCTAGTGAGATGATTGTTGCCATTCTTGCCGCAATAGCACAAGCAGAGCGGCAACGCATTTTAGAACGTACGAACGAAGGACGCATTGAAGCTAAAGCCGCTGGTGTTAAATTTGGACGTAAAAGAAGTGTTGACCGTCAAACGGTTATTGATATGAAAAACAACAGATATGGCGCGACAGCTATTGCTAAAGAATTAGGGATAACACGTTCAGCCGTTTATAAAATCCTAGAAGCAGAATCTAGTTAACTCTAATTTATGCGGTTATTTGTGAAAATAATAAATTGCGTATTAATTTGATGGTTGCCATAATGCCCCCGTTAGAAATGAGTGGAATCATACTAACGTTAATCGTAACTGGTGGAACAGTAGACGAAAGGGCATTAAAGCCTACCACAAATTTCATTCTATCCATTCCTTCAGTTGCATTCAATTAAAAATTATTGAAAGCAATCATGCAAAATCAAAATTCTAGCAATACCACCGTAACCATTGATTTAATTTCACATGTGGATAATGACCATTTGCTGAAAAAATTATCAGAATCGATAGTGCTGCAACCTACATACCAAAATCAAGTATATTTTTATTAGGATTATCTATATTCAGTTCAATAGCTACCAGAAATTATTCTGTTAAATATCAGAATTTTGGTGCAATTCCAATAGGTTTGTACACCGTGATAGAAAGTCCCTCAGGAATTGGTAAATCGTTAGCTACTAAAATTTTTCAACAACCATTTTACAAATCACACAAATTAGCAAATTCAAACTTGCCGCCAAATATGGATGCCCCCGCATTATTCACATCTAATAGTACACCAGAAGCATTAGAACATTCGCTAAGTGGTACAAAAGGCTTTTTCTCATGCGTTAGTTCAGAACAAGGCTTGTTCAATTCACTGTTTGGCTTGAGTTATGGTGACGGAAAACAAAGTAATAATGATTTGGTGCTAAATGGTTTTGATGCAGGATATATGGATTCTAAGCGAATTACGCGAATTGGATATAGTGGTCAAGTTGGTGGAGCAATTTCATTATTTGCTCAACCAGGAAGTATTGAGAAGGTCTTAAATGCCAGTAATGGTATTGGTTTAAGTGAAAGGTTCTTAATGTTGAGTGAACCGCATAATTTAGGAAAACGAAATCATCTTGAGAATAATACGATTGATATTTCGTTACTTGAACAGTACAGCGATAAATGTAAAAAATTTACTGCAATTGAAACACCTATCGATTTTGAAGAATGCAATGAACTCGAAATTGGATAGTCCCTACAAACCAATGCAGGTAAGCTAATTTTATGCAAAATTGGTAATTGATAATTTTAAAGTTACTTGATTTTCAACAACTTTTCAAAATCGAGATGGCGTTTATTTTAACGTATCTTATTGATTTTACTACCCGCACTGGTTTGCAGGGACTATCCATTTTTGGGATAATGAGAGCCGCTCAATGTAGGTTTTATCAACCATCTACCTCATTTAGTTTATTCATCATATCCACATCGAGCGAATCAATGCTGGTACGAATGTGTAAAAAGAAAATACCGAATAAAACCGCTGCCACTAAAACGTCAAACGCTACGCCTAATTCAACCACCATTGGCATTCCGTTTGTCGCGACAATCGCGGCAAAAAATAAACCGTTTTCAATCGACATAAAACCCACAACGTGCGCGACGGCCTGACGATGCGAAATCATCAACAATAAGCCCAACAAAACAACTGACAAACTCACCGCTAACGCATTCAGCATAATCATTGATGATGTATGAATAATGGGTTGTAAAACGTAGTAACTAAAAACCATTAAACTCGCACCACCTAACATCACAGCAGTATTATTTTTTAACGCTTCAACATCGCGGTGCATATTCATGGCAAGCACTTGTTTTTGTAACATCCATGGAATAAAAACAACTTTCAATGCAAATGTCAGGACAGCAGAAATATATAAATGCGGATTATCCAAACTGAATGCGGCCATTGAAGTGGTCAACGTGAGCAACAACCCTTGCACCGCAAATACAAAAATCAGCCGCAATAATCGCCCTTGCCCAAGCATTAAAAAAGACGTTAAACCGACCAACGCGGACATCGATAAAATCGCCTGTGTGTAAAAATCTTGAGATTCGATATTCATCGCGTGGACTCCAAAATGATATGACTTAACATTCCCAACAAGCCCAATAAATAAGCGAAACCGAGATATTCTTGCACACGGAATAAGCGCATTTTGGCAACAGCTGTTTCAGCGATGGCTAAAACAACACACAACAAAATGAGTTTTCCAGCGATAACTAACAAGCCATAACCTAACGCCGATAAACCGAAACTTTCTGCGATGCCCCACGGAAAAAAGATGTTTGAAATCAAAACGCCGTAAAGCATAAATTTAAGTTGACTTGCCCATTCAATTAACGCCAAATGTCGTCCGCTGTATTCCAAAATCATCGCTTCATGAATCATCGTCAATTCTAAATGCGTGGTCGGATTATCGACGGGAATGCGCCCTGTTTCTGCTACGGCGACTAACATTAACGCAAATAATGCAAACACAAATGAAGGACGTAAAACGACACCTTCATTCAAAACGTGTTCGATTGCGCCCGATAAATTTGTTGTCGAAGCGGTCATTGTTAACGTGAAAACTGCCATCAACATCGCAGGTTCGGCGAGTGATGAAATTGTCATTTCGCGCGACGAACCCATGCCGCCAAATGCGGTACCAATATCTAAACCCGCCAACGCTAAAAAGAAGCGAGCGAAAGCAAAAAATCCGACTAACACAATTACATCGGCTTCGGCAGAAGTTGGTAAATCAACGGCAATAAACGGCACAACTGATGCAGCTAAAACCATTGCGGTAAAAACAATGTAAGGCGTGGTGCAAAACAACCACGACGCATCTTCAGAAATGACAGGTTGTTTGCGCGTTAATTTGAGTAAATCCCGATACGGTTGCAACAATGACGGTGCGCGGCGGTTTTGCAAACGGCATTTGCAAAATTTCATGAACCCCGCCAAAAATGGCGCGAGCGCGACAAATAAAGCAGTTTGTAAAATAGCGATTAACCAGTTCATAGACTGACCACCCATAAAAGAAGAATTAACGTTGCTAACGAATAACCAAGATACGTCCGAATGTTGCCCGTTTGAATACGCCCGACTTGTTTAGCCACAACATTCACGCCACGTTCAATCGGTTGATAAACACGAACCCAACTGTGATCTTGAATATGCAACGTATAACGCACATCAGCGACGTTTAATTTCGTATTTTCACGCATCGTTTTTTCGACTTTTTCATCGATTAAAAATGCCGTTGCAAAAATTCGACGTAATGGCATCGTGAATGCGCTAGATGTGTATTGCATCCGATGTGTTAAACCGCCAAAACCGCAATCCCATGTTGGCGCGATTCGCATCGTGGTTTCAGAATTTCTATGCAATAACCAAAAACTGATACCTGCCGCACACACTGCGCCGATTAAAATCAATGGCGCAGTATATGACGCTTGTTCGGGTGAAACAGGTGCAATCGAGATGAACGACAATACGTCTTTTGCAGGCAATGTTGAACCGAGTAATTGTTTTGAAACATTATCAATTAAATGCAAAATCGAACTAGGGAAAATTCCAAAGAAAAAACATAAACCCGCCAACATCGCTGGCGCGGCGAGCATTCCTTTGTCTTGAATTTCTTTCGCTTTTTCGGCATGACGCGAACGCGGAACGCCTAAAAAAATTAAACCAAAAACTTTCACAAAACACGCTGCAGCTAATGCTGCGGTCAATGCTAATGCCGCCGCTGAAACGGGAATTAAACTCCGCAAAACACCGTTATCCAAAACATCAACCTGCAACGCGGTTTGAAACGCCAACCATTCCGACACAAAACCATTGAACAACGGCAACGATGAAATGCTCATGCAGCCAATCAGAAAAATCACGCTAGTTTTCGGCATTCGTTTAATCAATCCGCCCAACATATCAATGTTTAATTCATGCGTTTGATGGTGAATCATGCCCGCGCCCAAAAACAGTAAATTTTTAAACAGCGCGTGATTGAAGGCATGAAACAACGCAGCTAATAAACCGAGTGCAGCCAGTTCTTGTTGATCATTGGCTAAGAAAATCATGCTCAAACCCAAAACCATCACGATGATGCCAATGTTTTCAACGGAACTGTAAGCGAGTAAGCGTTTCAAATTCTGTTGCATCATGGCGTATAAAATTCCGCTCAACGCTGAAATCGTACCGACAATCAATAACACTACGCCCCATTGCCAATGCACTTCAGGTAACAAATCGAAACAAAAACGAATCAGTCCATACAACGCAACTTTTAACATTACGCCACTCATCAATCCTGAAATATGCGATGGCGCGACAGGATGCGCTTCAGGCAACCAAACATGAATCGGAACTAAACCCGCTTTCATACCAAAGCCCATCAACGCCAATACAAACGCAATGCTCATCCACGTCGTCGAAATTGTCGAAGCGCGTAAGGCATCAAACGTAAATCCATCGGCAAAACTCGCGACCACGCCAAACGCTAAAATAATTAGCAACGCGCCGACTTCTGCCATCAATAAATACAAAAATGCGGCGCGTCGATTGGCAGGATTTTCATGTTGAAAGGCAACCAGAAAATAACTCGCCACCGACATCAATTCCCACGCAATCATGAACATAAAGGCATCGTCAGCCAGTAAAACCAGCATCATTCCTGCAATAAATAAGCCCGTGAACAAGCTCAAAACCGCAAAGTTTTCAGCATTTTTTTGTTCATGGTGCGTGTAATGTGGTGCATAAAAACTGACCGCAAATACCGCAATGCCAATAATCAGAAAAAAGAATGCCGACAAACTATCAAAATGAACGTGCCACGGAATCCAAGGTAGCCCTAAACTCAAGGTATCGAGGCGGATTTCAGGATAAATCAATTCGCCCAGCCCCGCTAAAATCGCCGTCAATCCCGATGCGCCCAACAACCAAAACACCAATTGTTTATTTACTTCGGGTTTGAATAAATGCGCGATTGCCACACCACCTGACGCGAAACTCAGTAAAACCGCGCTATAAGCTAAAAATAAAATCATTGGTTTCCCCAATTGATTATGAAATTACGATTTAATCCGACGTGCCGCCAACGGATGATCTGAAAAGGATTCGTGTGCATCCAAACCTTGAAATTTGCAATGTCCACCTTGTGATTCGTAGTCATGCTGAAACTCATGGAAAAATTCCATCACTGTGTGGTCGATTAACGTTACTTTGCTTTTGTCGAAAATCAGCGTTTTTCCGTGTTCGATTTCTGCTAACGCTTCTTTTAAGGCTAAGAAATTCGAGAAAATGGCTGCACCTTCGATAGAAATTAAAATTGAACTGTTAGCTTGAACGTTTTGAGTGAAATGAATTTTGAATAAATTGTCAGGTTTCGCGCCGTGAAATAAATGAATCGTAAGCTTTACCAAAATTCCAATCGCGACACCAATCAATAAATCGGTCGCAATCACGCTAATAATTGTCGCAACAAAAATAAATAATTGTTCTTTACCAATACCCATTACGTTAGCGAATTCACGCGGTGACGCTAAACGAAAGCCAGTGAAAACTAATAATGACGCGAGAGCTGCTAAAGGAATGCTATGAATTAAACGCGGGAAAAAAACGACAAATATCAATAAAAATGTACCGTGAAAAAAGTTCGCCCATTGCGTTTTTGCGCCGTTGTTAACGTTTGCTGAACTTCGCACGATTTCTGCAATCATCGGCAAACCACCGATTGAACCAGCCACTAAATTTCCTACACCAACAGCCGTTAAATCTTTGTTCAAATTCGAATGTCTTTTGTATGGGTCTAATTTATCAACAGCCATTGCGCTCAATAAACTTTCTAAACTTCCGACTAAAGCAATCGCAATGACCGCTTCCCAAAATTCAAGGGTGAAAAATTTGCCAAAATCAGGGAAGTAAAAACTTGATGTGAAATTTTCAGAAATTGCGACTAAAAATTTAGGTCCAACTTCCGCAGCAGGTGTATGTTCAGGCGTGAGTAAATAAATATGCTCATGTTCTAATTCAAAATAATGGGCAAAAAACATTCCCATTAAAACCACGACAAGTGGTGCAGGAATCATTTTTAAGGTTTTGTCTTGGATTAACGACCAGATAATTAAAATTGCCAAGCCCGCAAAACCAATCACCGCAATTTCTAAATTCAAATTAGCAAAACTGTGAGGAATTTGAGCGATGGTCGAAATCAAACTGCCTTTTTCTGGTGTAACGCCTAAAACGACATGAATTTGTTTCGCCATGATAATGATACCAATGGCTGCGAGCATTCCATGAACTACTGAGGCGGGGAAAAATGAGCTTAACCGCCCAGCTTTAAATACCCCCATGAGAATTTGAATGACGCTGGCAACCACAATTGCGGCAAGTGCGTAACGATAACCAAGCATCGCATCACCTTCGCCAAGACTTTGAACTGCATCATAAACCACGACGATTAAACCAGCAGCAGGACCATTAATGGTGATGAAAGAACCGTTACCGCGTGAAACAACCATACCACCAATAATCGCAGTGATAATTCCCGCTGAAGGTGGAAAACCCGAAGCCATTGAAATACCTAAACATAATGGCAAAGCAATCAAGAAAACCAAAAAACCTGAAAGTAAATCACCGCGCCAATGGGCTTTTAATCCAGCTAAACCTGTAGCAGGTAAAGGAGCTGTTGTTGCATCATTCATAAAAAAACCTCGTTCACGAAAACAAAAAATAAAAAGTTATTTTCTGTTAGAGCGATTAACGTGCCAGCCAATTTAATTTCACTAACACGTTGAAGATTTGAGTATTTTTAGAATTTAATGGTGATTTGAATGAATAAAAACGGGGGA
Organism: uncultured Pseudomonadota bacterium; assembly: GCA_903847275.1. Lineage (GTDB taxonomy): Bacteria > Pseudomonadota > Gammaproteobacteria > Methylococcales > Methylomonadaceae > UBA10906. The sequence continues at coordinate 9,303 of CAINDC010000119.1, read as the reverse complement.
TAAAAACCAAAGTGGTGGTTTTAAACCAGTTACATTTCGTAATGATGAGCGATATTGTGCATGGTACAAATTAACGCCACGCCAGCCCCAATCAACGCAATTTGTTGTAAAGACGTTTTAATATCCGTTTTTTTATGTAACGAAGGAATTAAATCGGCAACCGCAATGTAAATAAAACTCGAAGCCGCTAACGCTAAAAAATACGGCAAACTATCGTGTAAATCCGCCAACCCGTAATATGCCAGCATACCGCCAATCACAGTCGTTAAACTCGCAAGCACATTGTAAAAAAGAGCTTTTTGTCGTGAATAACCGCTGTGCAACAAAATCGCAAAATCTCCCACTTCTTGCGGAATTTCATGTGCTGCCACTGCTAAACTTGTCACAATGCCTAATTGCACATCGGTTAAAAACGCAGCCCCAATCAATACACCATCAACGAAATTATGAATGCTGTCGCCCAAAATAATGAATGTTCCCGCTGTTTTTGAACCGTGTGAATGTCCGTGAGCGAGTGATTGTTCAGGATGCTGATGTTCGTCATCACCATGCGCTTCGCATTCACCAAAATGACAATGTCGCCAAAGTAACAGTTTTTCCAACACGAAAAATCCTAAAATTCCCGCTAAAATGGTTCCTGATAAAGGTTGTATTTGTTCGGGTTTAGCGTGTTCAAAGGCTTCGGGGATTAACCCCCAAAATGCCACCGCGAGTAATGCACCAATCGCAAAACTAATGCCGTGCGGTAAAACTTTGTGCTGATTTTTTTCAGATAATAATAAAAAAACGCCAGCAGCTAAAACGCTTAATACGCCACCGACTGCGGTGAAAATAATGATTAAAAACAACAACGACATCAAGTTCTCCAAATTAACGTTGCCATACGTCCTGTTTGTTTTTCGCGGCGATAAGAATAAAAACGTTCTGTGTCAGTCATGGTGCAAAATTCACCACCATAAATTTCTGTAATACCTAAATGTGCCAATTCAATTCGAGCTAATTGATAAATATCTGCCAGCCAACCGTTTTTACGCGCTTTAAATGCGGTCGAATAATCAGCTGATTTTTTCAAAAATGCCTCTCGTACATCGTCACCCACTTCAAAACATTCCGCACCAATAGCTGCACCTAGCCAAACAATTAACTCTTTTGTTTTCAACGCTATGACAGTATTTGAAATAATGCCACTTTCTAAACCGCGCCAACCTGCATGAATCGCGGCGATTTTTGTGCCGTCTTTTGAACACATTAAGACGGGTAAACAATCCGCTGTCATCACCACACAAACTACATCTTTATTATTTGAAAAACTGGCATCGGCTTTGGGCAAAATCAAATCTTTGGACGCTTCGATTACGGTGTTGCTATGAATTTGTTCCAGCCAAAACGGTTCGGTCGGCAATGCCAATTTCGTTTTGAGTAACCGACGATTGTCTAAAACATTTTCTAAGTCATCGTCAACGTGTGTCGCCAAATTGAAACTATCGTAAGACAATTTGCTCACGCCGCCATTTCGCGTTGTCATTACCGCGTGAACATTTGCAGGTGCATTCCAATTTGGAATAATAAAATTATCGTGCTTCTTCAACATCGTTTTTTGCCAATGCAGCTAATAACACGACCATATCTTCAGGTAATGGTTGTTCCCATTCCATGTATTCACCTGTTGTCGGATGCACTAATCCTAATTTCCATGCGTGCAATGCTTGACGCTTAAAGCCGCGCAAAATCTCTTCCAATGCTTCACCACATTTTGCAGGCATTTTAAAACGTCCGCTATAAAGTGGATCACCTAACAACGGAAACCGAACGTGTCCCATGTGAACGCGAATTTGATGTGTACGTCCTGTTTCGAGTTTGACTTGAATATGGGTGTGACGTTTGAAGCGTGTCATCACACGATAATGCGTCACCGCTTCTTTGCCGTCACGATTCACCGCGTAACGCAAACGGTCAGTTGGATGTCTTCCAATGGGTTCGTCTATCGTGCCACCTGCAATCATGCGATTATGCGTAATGGCTTGATATTCGCGGTGAATGGTTCGTTCTTGTAATTGTTCAGTTAAATCGTTGTGCGCTTGCAAGGTTTTCGCCACCATCAATAAACCGCTGGTGTCTTTGTCAATTCGATGCACGATGCCAGCGCGGGGCAACGTTTCGAGTTGTGGCGCGTGATGCAACAACGCATTTAATAACGTCCCCGTCCAATTACCAATCGCAGGATGAACCACTAAACCCGCAGGTTTGTTCAAAATCAAAATGTCATCGTCTTCAAAAATAATATCAAGCGGGATATTTTCGGCTTCATAAGTAATAACAACTTCGGGTTCTGCATCGAGTTCAATCCATTCGCCACCTGCTACTTTGTCGCGAGGTGTTAAATTTTCACCGTCTACTTTTACGCGCCCTGCTTTTATCCATGTTTGTAATTTACTGCGTGAATAATCATCGAATAATTCGGCAAGTGCCGCATCTAAACGCATTCCCGCCATTTCGTGAGGAACTTCTATTGTTAATAATTCTGTCATAACGCCTAATTTTTTTAATTCACTTGTTTGTTAAGTTATACTCACGCCACTAAATACGCCGATTTACAGGCTTTTGATTGGCGAAAATTCATTTTTAAATCTACTACTTTATGCACACCATTCTAATTAAATTTTTAACCGCTTGTTGTTTAATTCTCACTTTAACTGTTTTATCAGGTTGCGCGTCATTGCAAGAAATGCTCGGCAGCGGCGGTTCAAGTGAACAAGAAGATTACACTGGCTGGAACGCTGAAAAGTTTCGTTCCGAAGCCAAAAGCACGATGGAAGCGAGCAATTACGACAAAGCAATCAAACTTTACGAAGCCTTAGAAACTCGTTATCCGTTTGATAATGCGGCTCCACAAACGCAACTTGATAGTGCGTATGCGTATTATAAAAATAATGATGCCGAAGCAGCGATTGCCGCCGCAGACCGATTTATCAAAACGTATCCGCGTGATAATCACATTGATTATGCGTATTACTTGAAAGGATTGGTGAATTACAATCGTGGTATTACGTTTGTTGACCGTTTTTTGCCAACCGATACTTCACAACGTGACCAAGTTTACGCGAATGACGCACTGGAAAATTTTGCAGAATTGATGCGTCGTTATCCAAAAAGTCATTATGTCGCTGATGCTCAACAACGAACTGTTGCCATCAAAAATAATTTAGCAATGCACGAAATTAACATTGCGCGTTATTACATAAAACGTAATGCGTATATTGCCGCTGTTAATCGCGCCAAAACCGTGATGGAAAAATATCCGCGTTCAATTGCAGTGCCGTTTGCCTTAGAGATTTTGCAAAATGCTTACACGCAATTAAATATGATGGATTTAGCTGCTGATGCGAAACGTGTTTATGATTTGAATTATCCAAACGGTGCGCCAGTTCAAGAAAATAGTGGCGCAACCTTATCGCATCAAGTTTGGGATTTTATAGGTTTTGATAAATAAATCATGGCTGCTGACTATATTGATATTTGAATTTTCGTTTCAATAGCGTCGCGGGATCATCTGGAATTCGCTTTAACCACTGTTCATTCGCTTGTGCTTGTTCAGTGGTTATTTTTTGCGCTTCAACTTGTTCGCCTTTCTTCGGTTGCTCGTCTTTTTTAGCTTCAGTTTCTTTTTGTTTTTCGGATTCTTGCTTTGATTTTTCTTCTTTAGACTCTTCTTTTTTATCAGGATTTTCACCAGCTTTGTGTTCTTCTTTTTGACTGGGTTTTGAATCCGATTCTTCGTTTTCACCTTCTTTTTTTTGCGAATCTTTGTCCGATTTTTCGTTTTCTTTCGGTTCAGATTTTTGCGAATCTTGCGGTTTATTTTCTTGATTTTGTTTCTGTTTTTCTAATTCTTTTTCAACGATTTCTTTGTTGAATTTCGCATCATGGTCGTAAGGATTTTCTTTTACGGCTTGTTCGTAAGCGGCTAATGCTTCGGCTAATTGTCCTTTTTTCGCTAATGCGTTGCCTTGATTATAAAAATTATTCGATTGTTGAAATTGTTCCGATGCTTTATCAAAATTACCTGCTTTATATTGTGCCGCCGCTTTCCATTCGGGATTTTCAAATTTTTCAGCAGCTTGCGAAAATTGCTGTTTGTCGTAAGCGCGTTGAGCTTGTTGGTCAGGCGTATGCCATAAATTTTGCCACTCAAACGCATAACTATTTTTCGGCAACGGCAATAAAAATAAAATCGCTAAATAAAAAGCACCTTTCCGAAATTGCCACGCCGCCCACGGTAAAATTAGCAAAATCAACCAATATCCATTGTCTTCCCATTGTTCGAGAAATAAATCGGTTTTATCACTCGCTGATTGCGTCAATGGTGTGTCGAACGTCCGCAATAGGTTTTTCACATCGCTATCATCGGCGGTCATGATTTGAAAACGCCCATTCCCAGCCGCTGCGAGTTCACTTAATTCGCCAATTTGTAATTTTGGTACGAGAATTTGTCCTGTTTCATCTTTCGCAAAACCACCTTCTGGCAAGGCAATCGGCGCACCTTCGTTTGTTCCTACGCCTAAAACAGATAATTGAAACGCCCCTAATTTTTTTGCAAACGGCACAGTTTGCGATGATTCTGCGCTGTCGGTAATGAGCAAAATATGACCTTGTGGCAACCCCGCTTGTTTCAAAAGCTCAACCGCTTTTGTTAAACCCGCAACAGGATTATTACCTGTACTCGGCATAATATCTGTAGTTAGTGCTTCTAATTGGCTGTGAATCGTTTCGATGTCGTTGGTCAATGGCGTAACCGTAAATGCCGCGCCTGAATAAACTAATAACGCAGTTTGTCCATCTTTGCGCTGTGAAAGTAAATCAGCGATTTTGTAACGCGCTCGAACCAAACGACTCGGTTTTACGTCTTCGGCATTCATCGATTCAGATAAATTTAACGCAATCACCAGTGAAGTATTATTGCGAAAAACAGGGGCGGGTAAGCGTTGCCACGTCGGTGCAGCGAGCGCAAAAATCGCTAGAAATGCAACGAAACTTCCTAGCCAAAAAGTGAGCTTTGAGTTTTTACTGCCGCTTTTTTCAAGCAAATACGGCAATAATTCGCGGTCACAAATCTTCGACCAATGCGCGGTTGAATTGGAACTGTAACGATAATTTTTTATCGCTAAGTAAATCAATGGAACCAACGCCAAAAAAGCATAAGGTCTTAAAAAATGAAAGTTCGTTAGAATCTCCATCATTTTGATTTTCTCCAATTCAACAATCTAATAAAAAAAGGCGTGACAAAAATCACGCCCAAAAACAATCAAGCAAATTACAAAACAAAATCGTCAGCAACCAAACTTTTCACGCCATTCAACTGAATTGAAAACTCAGGTTTATTATCTGCGTTGGTGCTGCCATAAAGAATGTGTGTCGTTGCATCAAAACGTAGTTGACCTGTGGCATCCGTTTTACTGAAGGCTTTTGCGCCGATGAACGTGAAACTTTGGTCAATTTGAAATCCAAAACTGTCCACGTCGGCACTATTTGCATCAATATCATACAAATCAATTTTATCGCCGTCGCTGTGTTTGAAATCGGTAATGATGTCACGGGTTTTCGCCGTCAATCCCATTTCTTCAACGTCATGAAAAGAGAATTGATCTGCACCCATTCCGCCCGTCATTTTATCTGCGCCCATGTATCCGACAATCCAATCATTTCCAGCGGAACCCGAAAGTGTGTCATTTTGATCGGTGCCAGTTAGACCCCACGTTTGTTGTAAAGAATTAACGGTGAATGGCGTTGCAAGCTGTGTTGAGTTTGCAAAATCAACACCGATGTTTAACTGTACAGATTTCAAAGCAGGATTGATTGAAGATAAATCGAGATGATCAAAGAACACGCTTGTGGTTGTCATGAGTTCAAAACTGGTAGAAATGGGTTCATGTGTAATCGCATATTTTGCGAGTTCTTCTGAGCTTGGTGTTTTCGTTTGGAACCCTTTTACCATGTCAACGTCATCGACATTAACGAGCTGCCCCTTATCATCAAAAGAGATTTTTAAAGGATTGGCTGTGATTTCACCTTCCCCTAAAGCCACTGATGATATAACGCCTCCGCTTAATGAAAAATACATTGACCGTTCCCAAACTGCTGGCGAGGATCCTTGAAAAATCAATGCGCCCGATTCAGCAGAAGTTTCATTTGGAAAATATAAACCAGTTGCGCCAGACACCGAGGATAAATCACGAGATAACGCCGACAAATCAAGGGGTGGAAATGAATCATTATTAACCGTTTCTGACATTGGCTCTGTTCCTTGATAAACCAATTCTTCGATAGGAAATAAATGAACTGCATCAATTAGCGACACCCTTGAGATAATTGCAGGGTTTGTATCTGTTACGGAAGATAAATCAAATCCTCTCGTCGGAAACAAATTAACCGCATCAAGTGGTGAAAAGAAATTGACCGCATCAATAGGCGGCAATACATCTTCAACGATTGGAAAGGTTGTCACGGTATCGATATTTCGACCATCAACGAAAACATACGCATTCCATTCATTTGCCACAGCGGTTTTCGCAAAATATGTCGAAAAAACGTGGTCATTGCCATTTTGGTCAGCAATGTTCATTGAAACAACGCTGTTATACGTTGCAGGACTCGGCACATACGGCGCGGCATCATCGGTGTGTTTCAAAAACGAAAACGCTTTGGTGATAGGTTTGTCGGTGCCATTTAAATTCAACATCATTTCAACGTTAGTAATTGCATCGGGGGCGATAATTTTTTTTGAAGTAGTCATATTTTGCCTTTTGAGTTAATGAGAATCTATGGCAATTTATGCCATACATTTGGCGGGTTAATGTCGCCAAACCATATCGAGCATGAATAATGCCATCAACTAAGTTTTCGCTTCCAACTCAATACCCCTGCTAACAGCATCGCAATGGCTAACGGTACAAAATATAATTCCCGTTTAGGATGAAAATACTGCTTATCTTTTTCAACAGGTTCAAGTTCATCGAGGCGCATATAAATGTTATTTAAATCGTCCAAGTTTTTCGCACGGTAATAATAACCACCTGTACTTTCTGCAATCTTGATTAACATTTTCTCGTCTAAATCAGCGGATGGGTTCACTTTACGATAACCAAAAAATCCACCTACTAGCATTTCGTCTGCGCCAATTCCAATTGTATAAATTTTCAAATGATTTGCAGCGGCAAGTTCGGCAGCTTTTAACGGTGAAATTTCGCCCGCCGTGTTTGCACCATCCGTCAGCAAAATCAATACACGACTATTTGCAGATTCATTTCGTAATCGTTTCACTGCTAAACCAATCGCATCACCAATCGCTGTATTATCACCAGCCAAACCGAGTGCAGATTCATCTAAAAGTGTTGCCACCGTTTTTCGATCAAACGTGAGCGGTGTTTGTAAATAGGCTTCTGAACCAAACAAAATTAACCCCACTCTATCGCCAACACGCCGCTCGATAAAATCTGTCGCAATCGATTTAATGGCGGTCAATCGGTCAACATAATCTTTATCTAAAATGAAATCTTTTTCTTGCATACTGGCTGATAAATCAACCGCCAACATTAAATCGCGTCCATTTATTGCTCGCTCAATCGGTTCACCCAACCATTGTGGACGTGCTGCCGCGAGAACTAAAAATAACCATGCCAATGCAGCTAAATATAGACGTGTGCGTTTGGGCGCAGCAATTTTTACAGGTGAGTCATACATAAAATCTGCTAAAAAAGGCACGCGCAACGCGCTTTGATTTGCGTTTAATTTAGGAGGTGCAAGCCAATAAACCAATAATGGCAAAGGTAACGTAAGCAGTAACCACGGGGCGAGTAATTGAATCATGCAGTTTTTTTAGGTCGGTGGGCATTTGAATTTTGAACATTCAGCCACATTTGTGCGAGTTGAAATAACGCAGTCAAATCGGTATTAGGCGGTAATTCTTTTTGATAAGGCGCATCGATTAAACAACGTCCAATTCCATTTTTAAATGGCGCATCTTTAAGCGAGTTATCTAAATAATCTAACCACGCCCGCCCCGTTAAACCACCAATTTCGGGTTTATAAATTACAGCTACCCGTCGCAACAATATCGATAATTCACAGACTTTTTCTAACGGTGTTAACGCGTCATTCGTTTGTAATTGTTTGAGTAATTTTTTAGCTTCTTTAATGGCAGTTTTTTGAAATAATCGCTGAATCAACGCAATCAAAAAATAAGTAATAATCGGCACAAAAATAGCGATGAACCACCAACCCATAGCAGGCGGAAACCAATTTATAGTTTCAGGTAAATGAATATCACGAATGGGTAAATCTTGAATGGGCGGCATGGCTTAAAGTTTAAATTTTCAAAGAAGCCAACGGATCGGCTTGCGTGTTGACAGGAATAAAAATCATATTGCGTTGTTTGGCTAAATCTTGCAAATGCGTTTGTTTAGCTAAAAAGTGTTGTTGATAATCGAGTGATTTTTTTACATTTGCATCGAGAATTACATCCTGACCATTTTGCGTAAAACGATATTGCCCGCTAACGGGTAAATGTTGCTCAAGTTCGTCATAAATAAACATTAAAACGACATCACAATGTTTGGCGAGTTTGGCTAAAAGTATTTCAGCTTGAGCAGTTAGTCCTCGAAAATCACTGATAATATAAACCAAACTACTCGGACGAACGTGATGCAATAAACGATTTAGCACGGGTTCTAAATCCTCATCGCCATCATGCTTAAAAGAATTTGAAGGATTTATTTTGACCAACGCATTGAGAAAATGCAAAACCGCTTGTTTGCCATTTTGGGGTTTTAATTCGTGGCAATTTTCATCGAAGAATAATTGTCCACCAATTCGATCACCGTGATGATGAGCTGTCCAAGCCAACAATGCCGCGAGTTTTGCGGCTAATACCGATTTGAAAACACCGCGTGTTGCAAATTGCATGGTGGCGCGACAATCCACCGAAATAAAAACAGGTCGTTCACGTTCTTCACGAAAAATTTTGGTATGTGTTTTTCCCGTTCGGGCGGTGACGCGCCAATCAATGCTGCGAATATCGTCACCTGCTTGATATAAACGTGCTTCATCAAATTCCATTCCTCGTCCTTTGAAACGCGAAATGTAACCGCCACTTTGTTTGGCACGAATTGCACGTTTGTGAAAAGTTAAACCCGCCGCTGGACGCGCTAAATCAACGAGCATTTTTAGTGAAACAGTGGTGTATTCAGAATATACAAAAGATGCGGGCATAAGTTTCATTTATTGACGAAAAAAAACGGTGTACTATTT
>CAINDC010000118.1 GCA_903847275.1 uncultured Pseudomonadota bacterium | reverse complement strand
GTAAATACCCATATTTTACAACATCATCCGAATCACATTCAGGACACCTCACTTTTATTGTCGCCATAAAATAATTTCTCCCAAAAAAAATGATAATATTTTACTTGACGAATACTTTTTCAACAAAAGTGCAACACTACCCAATTTTCTTTCCCTTTTCATTAAATGTTTGTACTGGTGTATCCAACGTTAATACTTGTGTTAATGAAGTTAGGCGTTGTTGTCCATCCAAAATCAATAAATCAGGCTCAGGAACTTTGCCATTAAAAGTTAAATTTTCAATAGGTCGAACTTGAAAACGAATATCACCCCCAGTTTCTAATAACATCACCGCACCCACTGGAAAAGAACGAGCGATACTAACCAACAAAGATAAAACATGGTCATTATTCCAAACCCAGCCCCGCTGAAAATCGGGTAACTGGATTTTTCCTTCACTAATTTTTTTGATGATGTCGGGTAATGCGTTTTTTGTGCTATCAAAGGTACTCATACAGTTTTCTTCCCTGATTTAATTTTCTTCGTGACAGTTTTTATTGGATTGATTAACGCAGCTTTTTCAGCTTTGATGCGTTCAAGTAAAACGCTGGCGGGTTCGTCGTTTGGGTCTTGTGGAACTAATTGCCCTGAAAAGGCTTTTTTCAAAATGGATTGCCGCAACACTTCAGATTGTTGCAATGCGGTTGTGATGGTTTGTTCGAGTTGGTCTGTGATTGATAACCTTTCATCGATAATTTTAATTATTTCTTTTTGTTCGTCAATTGAACAAACTCCCAAAATAATATCTATCATTCTGGTTAAACCGAGGTCTTGATTTCCAACACCGTGTGTATATTTTTGTGCTTGTGAATAACAAAAATAAGAATTGAGGGAATGCTGCAAAAAGAAAGGTTCGACACTTTTTACCAATTTTAAAACTGCAACATGAACCCAGACGTTAAAATCTAGTTCGTAGGTATTTACACGGGCAATGCCAGTTGTTCCGCCTTTTGTGTATAAAACATCGTTTAATTCTGGTTTGCAACGTTTTGAAAGTTCTTCGTGAAGTTCTTCAGATATGTATTTAACGTTATTAAAATCGATTCCATCGGGTCGTATATTTCCGCCTGAAATGAAAGGAACTCCTGTTTCTGCATATTTAGGACTGAAATGAGGACCATCTTTTACTGACCATGTTAATTGCCCTAATTTCACCCACGCCCACCCCGCTGGCAACTCAGGCAATTCGGCTAATTCTTCATCAGTAAGCGGCGGTAAAACTTTCGGAGCTTTCGGTTTTGTGCCTTGTTTTCCGTTGGTTTCCCATTCTTTTAATTGCGATTGATAACGTTGCTCACGCTGCGTTTGAATGCGTTGTAATAACGCTTCTGCGGTTTCTAATTTATCTTGGTTTTCTGCTCGCCATGCTTCAGTTAATTTCCCTGAAAAAGCGTGTTTTAAAAGGGCTTGACGATAGATTTTTAATTGTTGCTGGGCGGTTTTTAGGCTTTCAATGCCTTTGTCTAGTGCGACACGAAGTCGCAAAGATGAGTTGTTTCTCTGATGAAGAAACCACCTATGCTACTGGGTGAATCTAGGGGCATGAATAAAGAGCTGCCCTGACAATGTAACGATAGAAACTTAGTTTCGGGGAACGAATCGTGAG
>CAINDC010000117.1 GCA_903847275.1 uncultured Pseudomonadota bacterium | reverse complement strand
TTAGAGCGAGTTATCGGACGAATTTTTGCCTTTGATTTTGCTTTATAAAATCAATTCAAATGGGTTGAAAAAAGCACCCACTATCGTGGGGAATCCCACTTTTTCGCAAAAAGCGCGAAAAACTGCGATTTCGATTTTAATCCGCCCCACCCGACAAAAGCACAAGCCAAAACAAAAGGAAAAAACACTGTCGCTACCTAACCAACCGAACAAAACCGTACCTGTACTTATTGCCGTAGCCCGAATAGCCGTAGCCGAAGTTGACACCCCACGCATCGCCACCATCGTTAGCACTAGGCGAGGAAGACCAAAACCAATAATTGTCTTTTATGTCTGGAAAATACGTTGCGTTAATCGTTGGCGAAGTCGTCGTTAAACCATTTTCATTGCTGGAACAAACAAAACCGTAACCTTTTGAGTTGAGAGATTCTTCGATTAGTTTGTTGTATTTGCCATCAGAACAATAAACCAAGCCTTGTAATTCTTCATTTGTCGGCATTCGCCAATCTTTTGCGCCGCACAAACCTTGTTTATTTACGGCATTGGTGAAAGCGTAAGTGTTGCAATTATCTTTGGTTGAGCAGTTTGGCGCACCATAAACAATATCGAGGTCTGTATAACCCGCATTGCCACCGTTATCGTCTTCTGGTTTGTACCAGCTGTAATACCAATCTTTATCCCGCAAGCCGCTGTCATCAGTTTTTACTTCCCAAATCAAGCCAGTTTTGTTGTCTTTGGTGCAAGCCCAGTCGGTTGGATTTGCGCCGAGTTTTGCAGAATCTGAAAGTGTTGAACCGTTGTTGGCAATTTTTGTGTAGCCCGTGGTTTTTGTGACGACAGGTGGCACGACAACAGGTTTTGAAACGGCAACATTTTTAGAAACCGTGTTGCTGTTTACATAATCCGAATCGTAAGCGGTTGCGCTCCAGTTGTAAGTGGCTGCGCTGTTGTAAATGTGTGAAAACGTGAGCGTGCTGTAATTGCTTGCGGCTTTTGAATCGCTTGCGCCGTCGCCCCAGTCGATAGCGATTGAACTCAAATTATTATCCGAATCGGCGGCTTGTAATTGCACGGAGTAATTTGTGTTTGTCGTTGCCGACGTGTTGCCACTGATGAAACTTAACGACGGTGCGACATTTACAGGCGCGGGTTGAGTGACTGAGAAATTGCCTGTTGATTGAGAGCCTTTGAGCGTGTTGTTTCCATCATAAATGCCGATTTTATAAGCGGCTGAACTGGTTGGCGGGGCGGTGAGATTAAAACTCGTGCCTGAGCCGTTCATTTTCACTAAACCGTTGCCGTAGTTAATTTTGACGCTGTAACCTGTGGGCAAATTCGCGCTTAAACTGGCTGAAAAGGTGAGTGAATTCCCTGACACAACCGATTGTGGTGAAACGTTAATCGATGAAATCGTGGGAATGGGTTGAACTTTTGGCGCATCTGAAATCGTGAGTGACACGCTTAAATCGTCACTTTTCGCTTCGGCATTATCAATCGCGTTGGCAATGATTGAGTAAGTTCCAGCGGTTTGATAAGTGTGAGAAAAAGTTTTGGTTTCGTTATTGGTTGCGTCGAGCGCGTCAGTTGCACCGTCGCCCCAATCGATAAGAATTGCACTTAAATTTCCATCGACATCGTTGGCAGAAAATTTCGCGGTGTAAATTGTTCCCGTCGTCACATTGTCCGAACTATTTACAAAATTAACGATGGGTTTTTCGTTGCCTTTGATGACGGTAAATGAATTAGAAAACGCACTGCCTTTGAGTTTGTTGAACGCATCATAAACACCGACGGTGAAGTCTTTTTTACCGATAAAAGAAGGCGTTTGAGTAACGCTGTAATTCGTCCCCGAACCTGTCATGGTAATTAAGCCGTTGCCGTAATCGAGTTTTACGCTGTATTTTTCGGGTAAAACGACATCCAAATTGGCTGAAAAGGTCAACGAATTTCCTTTCAAAACCGCAGCAGGATTTGCCCACGCATTTGTGATGGTGGGAATTAGAATTGTTTTTTGCGTTTGGAAAGTATTGATGGTTGACCAATCGCCATTTCCAGTTGGACTAATAGCTTGAACCTTCCAGTAATAAGGCTTGTTGGCTAATTTTACGTTGATGGTTTCTTTAAAAGTTGATTTGTCTTCGATAAATACCTGACAACTATTATTGCAGCTATCGGAACTCGAACTGTAACCAAAAAAGCGGCTGTTTTCGCTGACAATTATCCGATAACCCAACACTTTAGCGGTGGATTCATTTGAAGGTTTTTGCCATGTTAACGAAATCGCGTCTTTCAACACATTTTTTGTAGCATCGACGGGCAACAATAAAATGGGCGCAGTTGCTTGTTCGGCATGACTTGATTGGGAAGCGAATCCCAAAACGGTTATAACTAATGCAATATATTTCACAAATCTGTCCAAGCCATTGTAAAAATAGAATCATCGAGGCTTTTTGATGAAAGCCCCGATAATTCCAATAGAAAATTTGTGAGCCTTTCAAGCAAAACCCAAAAGGCTCATCAACATTAAAACGCTACTGCGTCAGAATGCACACCAACAACATCAATCACCACCATCGCGGAACTGCTACTGACTGAGCCACCGTCATCAGAAATAGTGGCTTTCGCAGCACTTAATTTGCCGAGAGTGGCTTCTTTTGCGCCTGATAATTTCAACGAGAATGTTTCATTACCTTCAACATCTGAATCGCCCATAATCGGTACAAATACAGATTGTGTTGTTTCACCTGGCGCAAAAGTAAGTGTGCCAGATGTTACGGCATAATCGCTGCCGTTTTTAGCCGTGCCGTCAGCGGTGGTGTAATTCACCGTGACTGATTTAGAACTTGCGGCAGATAAATTCACAATAAATTCTGCATCCATATCTGAACCATCCGTTACACCGCTTGGAGCAGTAACGGATAACACAGGTTTCGTGACAGGTGCATCGTTATCTAAAATAGTTATTTTACTGACAGAATGCATGGTATCAAGTAAAGCACCTTTCGCATTTGACAACGTGACGCGGAAATCTTCGCTGCTTTCTGCTAATTTATCGTCAGCGATTGGCACTAAAATTTTCTTGGTCATTTCACCTGCTTTGAAAGTTAATGTGCCTTTTGTGTTGGTGAAATCTGCTGCCGAACCTGTACTTTTAGCCGTGCCATCGGTTGTTTTATAACTAACGGTAACGTCTTGAGAAACAGGCGCAGACAAGGTGACAATCACTTCGGCATTCGCTTTACCTGCTTCGCCTTCGGTAATAGATACCGCACTTGCAATAGATAAACTTGGTTTGTCATCATTGGTAATGGTGACAGTGGCTTGAGCTTGGTCAACTTCTGCCCCTTGGGCGTTATCAAGAATCACGATGAAATTCTCGTCGTTTTCCCAAACCAAATCCGAGGTAATGTTGATAGGAACGGTTTTGCTGGTTTCACCTGCCGCAAAGGTAATCGTTTCTGCGTTAAGTGCGTTGTAGTCGTCACCATCAACGGCTGTACCGTCTTCGGTGCTGATTTCAACAGTAACGTCTTCGGTCGAGGGTTTGTCTAACGTAATGACGACTGTTGCTCTGGTGCTGCCATTTTTGTTACCTTCCGCAAGCGTGACATCTTTAACAGAAATAGCTGGAAGATCACCCGTCGCACTGCCAATGTTATTTAATTGAACTTGACCATCGCTAAATTGAACAAATTCCACGTCTTTTAATTGGTCAGTGGTATTGTTTTGAATGTTAATAACAGACCAAACGCCGTCTGTCTTTTTTACTTGGAAATCGGATTGAACGCCGTTATAAGACGCGACATCATCTTCGCCGTTGCCACCGTCTAAAACGTTGTTACCCGCAGCACCAACTAATGTGTCGTTACCGTCACCACCAAACAAGGTATCGTTACCTCTACCGCCGTCCAGTTTGTTGTCGCTGTCATTGCCTTCGATGGTATTGTCGTTATCGTTACCTGTGCCGTTAATGGCTTTGCTGCCTGTCAACGTTAAGTTTTCAACGGTT
>CAINDC010000116.1 GCA_903847275.1 uncultured Pseudomonadota bacterium | reverse complement strand
AGCAGTCAAACTTTGAAACGATACTTTGGATCAACCTATTTGATTACAACTATCGCAGGGTTCACAAAGGACTAAGAATTGCTGTTGAAGAATCGACAGAAAAGAAGCGATTCAAACGGAAATGGATTCATCGAACACCTGAATGGCTCTTGGTTTGACGAAACAAACTTTGGCATGGCGGTTTTTATTTGTGGTTCCGATACCGCCAACTCATTGAAAAATATCACCTGCATTGGTTTACAGGGACTATCCATTAACGCATCTACCTGTAAATCCAAAACTTGCGAACCGTCATTTTTAGAAACCCGCATATAGCCAATCAACATACTGTCACCTAAACGATCGTTTATGTAACATCTCAAAAATAGCTAAAAAACCAGCTAATTAGAGTCACATAGCCCATATTTTAATCAATGTTACATGAACTGTTTTTATCTTGATTATGAGACACAAAATCTCTTAGCGGGGTAAAAGTTCCGTTTCGTGCGTCGACCCGTTATTGCAGTTGCAATCAATCTGTAAAAAATTCAGTTGCTGCCATAGTTAAAGTACGCCGTGCGTAAAGAATCGCGCCAACATAAAGCCGATTGATGCAATAGCGAATGCTGTACCAACGAACCACTTAATCAAATCGTTTCGTGATTTTTCAATGTCAGTTTTAACGCCTTCAATATCACGCTTCAATTCTGCCCGTATAACTTCAATATCTTTGCGAACCAACTCAATTTTTAATTCCGTTTCTGTAATTCGTGCATCGAGTGATTTATTTGTCGCAACGTCATCAAGTTTGTATTCGCTTTTGAAATGTTCAATCGTGATTTTTGTGTGTTCAATTACGGTTTCGTTAGATTCTTGAATTGCCTTACTAAACGCTTGCGCTATCGTATCGGCTTGTTTGTTAGGTATGCCGCTATCTACCAGCGAATGCGTAAAAGCGAAAACATCAAAAGGTATTGCGGTCATTGCGTTGCCTGTTTATTTGGTTTGTAGTTTTTCAATACGTCTAAAAATGTTTGGATAGCGTCAACGTATTCAGATGGTATCCAAATCATTTTCCCTTTTGTGTCCTTTGGCGGTCTGCCCATTTTCTTTTTTTCAAGTGTCATCTGGTTATTTTTTTTAGAATTAACATTTAATTTAGTGGAAAGTCTAAATAAATATATTAAAAATGCAACTTATAAAAACATTTCGCAATCTTTAAATATCGTAAAATCCTTATAGAATCGCACGCGGCGGCGTTTTCGCTGTGTCTTAGTGATCAGTTTGACACAGAAGGTTCAAATTGATAAAGTAAGACACAAGAGAAATCATAAGGGAATCTCTAAAAATAGAGCAGAACATTTCGTCAAAATTTCCATGCTAAAATTTGGAGCTGAAATTTTATGAAATAGCTGGTTTTGTTGTTATTTTGATCCTTTTGAAGCATTTTTTGTAACTACTCAGCCCCTTGCAAAAATCCGAGAATTCAAGCACATTATCGAGTATGAAAAACCTCTCTGATTTGACTCATGCAGATAAAGACAAGCTGATTACTGATTTGTACGAGCTTGTGGCTGAGTTACGT
>CAINDC010000115.1 GCA_903847275.1 uncultured Pseudomonadota bacterium | reverse complement strand
CAAAAGTCCTTCCATTCGTTCACGCAGTTCTGGATGTTCATTTAGGCGGTTGAGGAAAATTTGGTCGTTTTTAGTCATGGTTTCTGTCAATTTAAATAACGATATTCTACTAAATTCCCCACACTTTTAATCGCACCCGTGCGAACAAAGACAAATGGCGGCAATTTTCTAAAATTGTTTGTTTCGCATCTGTCGAAACCGTTAAGAGTTGTTTCCCTTTTTCTGTCCACGTCCGTTGCATACCGAGTAAATGGTAGCCTTCACTTTCAGCAGCGTTGAGTTCAATTTTAAAGGTTTTAAAACGTCCTGAAATTTGCCCTAAACCATGTGCAACAACTTCATTTGCACCTGTTCTGTCTGCATATTCTCGAATCCCAACGTGTGTTAAACCAATAAAAATGGTGTGTCCTAAATCGGGTGAACACGCGGTTTGGACAAAACTTTCCAGCAATTTTATTTCCTGTTGAGCGTGACGATGTGAATTACCAATTAAATCTTCTAAAGCAAAACCAAATTCATCCCACACAACAACAATTCCACCAAAATGGTATTGTTCAGCGAGATTTTTACCTGCTTCAACGTAGGCTTCGATGAAGTTTTTACCACCTTCATGAGCAGGGCTAAACGTTCGTCCGTGAAAAATATGCGAATACCATTTTTTAAATAACACCAATGCTTCGGGTTTGTGCTGTTTTAAATTCACCAACATTTCTCGTGTCGTTAAATAGTTTTCAGCAAGCAAGGGTGGTAAATCGGCATTCGCTAAATCGGGGAATGCGTAACGATGTCTTCAAAACAAGTGACACAAACATCGTATTCTGTTTTAGGCAAAATGTTTTCAAGATTTAACGTTGGATGACGTTTTAGCGCGTCACATAAACCTTCCATTAACTTGTCTGGAATCGACGTGCATTCAGAACCATAAAGCGAAACCAATAAATACGGGCGAGCGTCTTTATCGTCAGCAGCTAAAAAGGTATTTTTTAAATCTGTGGCTAACTGAGGCGTATTAAAATTTTTGCTGATGCGTTCAAATAATCCTGAAAAACTTTCTGACCCACTACCATCGCGTAATAATTGCGTTAAGACAACGGCTAAATGACTTTTTCCAGAACCGTAAGGACCGTGTAAATTGATAGCCCGTTGCTCTTGTGTGGCTTGAGGCAAAACGGCATTACACAGATGCTTAAAAACAGTCATCGCTGATTTTGTCGGCGCGAAACTGTGAATCAGATGTTGATTACTTGAATCACGATCAAAAACGATGGCAGCAGCAGTCTGTTGTGGATTGATTTCAATAACATCGGTTAAAAAAGTCATACGTTGTCCTAACGAGTGAACGGAATTTTGGAAGAAACCCAATAATTAAGCGTGGTGTTGGGTAATGCGTGGGGCAATAAATAATGATTATTTTGCGAATGAAATTCATGATTTTCAGCAAACACCACAACCACGTTATGACCGCCGTGCCGCGTACTTAATGCTGACCAAAACGCTTGTTTGTCTTGAATTGACCAATGGCGCATCCAATAATCAGGTTGAAAAATAATTAAACCCTGTGTGTGGCTGTTAAAGGTTTGGTAAATGAAATCCGAACGTGAGCAGTTTGTAGGTGGTGATTTTTCATCGGGATAGAAACCATCCCAAACGGTGTAATCAGGCAGAACGTTTTTTAGTGCAAGTTTGGTATTTTCTAATTCTGAAACATCTTTGCTTGAAAACGCCAAATGACGATAACGTACATTGACGGCGTGATAATCGGCGAGACAATTTTTTAAGTCGTGTTCAAGGGCGGACATTTATTAGCCTTTGGCAATTTTGATTAAATGTTCCATGCTACTTTTTACTTCTTGTGCAATGAACAATAAAAATTGGCTCTTGTCGCCACTATGACAAAGTTCGAGAGCGTCATAATAACGAAAGCGGTTTTCTCTATCACCAGAAATGTTTGCAATGGGATAGCCGTATTGCATTAACAGTAAATTCATCACCAGCCGTGACGTTCGACCATTGCCATCAATAAACGGATGAATACTCACAACACGCTCGTGCATTTCAGCGGCAAGCAATACAGGATGCAACGCTTTATTTTGAACTTGCTGATTAAACCACGCTAAACACGTTTCCATTTTTTCAGGTACTTCAAAATGTACGGGCGGAATATGAGAGCTGCCTGAAATCATAACCGCTTGCGAACGATAAATACCTGCATTTTTGCGATCAATACTTTGCAAAATCAACGCATGAAACTGTTTAATTAGATATTCAGTTAATGGAATTTCATCGCGTACAAATTCTTTGAGCAATAAAACCGCTTGATAATGATTGATAGCTTCCAAATGCTCACGCAACGATTTACCTGAAACGGTCATACCTTTATCGATAACTAAAGCTGTTTCGCTCAACGTTAAGGTATTACCCTCAATCCGATTACTTTCGTAAGTGTATTCAATATCAAGCGCGTAACAAACTGATTCACTGTCTAATGGGCGCAGGTGATTTAATTCAATTTTTAATTGGTCAATCTCATTAAGAATGGCTGTTAACATGGTTTTAATTGTTAGACATGATGAGCTGGTTAAATTTTCGTAATACCGCAATTATTTTTAATAAATCGTCGTGTTCAGTGCAATCAAAGGTTTTTGAAAGTGAATAGGTTTTATTTTCCAACACGATAAAATTCCAAAATTTGCCAATCACATACGCGCCGTAAATCGGTTGATTATTTGCATTGAGCGTTTGTGCAATCAACATTGCCTCCAACACTTGTGCGATAGGATTTCCATTTGGGTCGGTTTGGCGTTTGTATTCTTGAAAATGAAAATACGGAATTTGCGGCATATCTAAAATGCCTTTTGCCAACATAAAATTCGTTTTCACTTTTAAAAAATGTCCCTCAATCGTGCTTTCAATCGTGCGTTCAAAATAAGCGTGAAAACGTTCGTTATCGACTAAATTTCCCAATCGCAACACGAAACAGATAAACTTCATTTTCAAGTCTTCTTCGTGCCAACCGTCAATGTTTTGATAGGCATCGTTAAAAATTAAATCGAAAAGATATTGCTCACCTTGATTTAAAGTCGTTTCACAATCCAACCATGATTGCATTAACGCAGAAGATTGATTGCCCACTAATCGAGTCAGTTTAAAAATATCGATAAGTTGCGCTTCGCTGTATTGTTTAATACGTTTAGTCATTTTTTACTTCCAAATCTATGGTTAAAGTTAAAGCCAAGTGTCGCGCCCTTCTTGTAGCAATAACAACAGCGTTTTTTCTGGCGTGCATAACGCTTCAAACGACACAGAATTTAAATTTTCCTGCTCGTTGAAATTGAAATAATTTTGCCATTTGTTTGATTGTTTCATGCGGCGCAAATGTTCACGCAATTCAGGCGGTGTGCAACATAAAAAATGCCCTAATCCGCCTTTGATAAGTTCTGAAAAATCAACAGTTGGTGTGCTTTTGTATTTATGGAATCGCACCATTGCGAGTGCGTGGATGATAATTTCGTCGGTAAGTTTGGGTGAACCTAAACGGATTGAAATGCCTTCTTCTTTATTTTTACGGGTTTCGATTAAGCCAATTTCAGCAAAAGGATGATTATTTTCAAACATCCTTTTCACGCCTTGTAAATTAGAATCAAGGCTTCCCTTCGCAGCATCTTCAATAGCTAAATCAATTCGATTTTTTAAATCATCCCATTTCAACCAATCTTTAGACAAACTATCTAAATTACAAAAAAATTGGTTATACGGTTCGCTTCTGTCTGAAAAACAAATGGCTAAATGAACAGCCCACCACGAAGCCGACTTTTCTAACTTTGGGTCGTTATTGAGAAGTGCGCGAGCAAAATTTGTTAATTCATATTCGCCAGTTTTTATGTTGTTAATAAGCTGTGCAGCTAATAACCAGCCCCTTATTCCTTTTACAACACTTGAACCAGCAATCAATTCTTTTCTTATTTCACGATGACGAGCTTTAGCAAAAATATCCCTGTTATTTTTAATCAATGAAATACTTTTACTTGCCCAAAATTGTGACAATGGGAATGTTTCATTTCCAATTAACGCCATTGATTTACTCCTATGTTTAACAATGTAAAAACGCTATCGTGCAATTTAGAATCAATATAAGCATCTAAAATATATTCAAAAACTGATTTCAATAATTCTTTATCTTCTCTGAAAACCTTATAAATTTCAGAAGTGAAACCGCCTGTAATTCCATCATCAAGTAATTCTTTTTTATGTAAATGTCCAACGCTTGTACGTTTTAAATTTTTGCTATTTGTAACTTGCCAAATTTCGTCATTTTCCAATTTTCCAAGTCGAATACTTGGCTATCGTGTACGGATGCGGTGGTTACTGAATAGCTTTGTATCAATTTGTGTTTTTGGTCGGCATTGACGTGATTTTTGTAGCCATAATAACTTTGTGAATTTTTCTTTGTCCAACGCGCATCAATGT
>CAINDC010000114.1 GCA_903847275.1 uncultured Pseudomonadota bacterium | reverse complement strand
TCGAGCTGAAAAGTTTTCTTTATGCAAGTACGATTCCGACATACAAAACGTTGCTTTCCTTTTGCGTCTACACCGTGTTTTACGACATCCGTTTGTCTACACATCGGGCATTTCACTTCAATCATCGCCATTTTCAAATTCTTCTTTCAAAATGAAGATATTTTTACAGAAAATTTCAGGCGCATCCACAGAATTGAAACACCTCCCTTTGTTTGTGGGGACTATCAAAACGCCAGACACAATTACGCCGCTTAATTTTTCAATTGAAGCGGCGTAATGTTTTAAAAATTTTTCGATTTAGGCTTATTTGTGAGCCGCGTCGTAAATCTCTCTCATTTCTTTCACATATTCCAATGCTGATTTAGTTGTAGCAGCCGCTTCGGTCATATTGCCAGCTGTTGCCGCTTCACGAGCTGCAAGTAATTGGCTGTTTAATTTTTGACGTAAACGTTCTGTTTGTTCATAACGGAATTCTTTTTGTAATTGACGTGCATCAGAAACAGCCGCGATGAATGCCGTTTTATCGCCTTTGTCAGCAAGAGAAACCGCTTCTTCAATCTTCGCTTTTGTTGCGTCTGCCGCAACTCTTACGATTGCGTTTTTGTCAGCATGTTCTTCAGCAGCAAAAGCTGGTGCAGAAACAGTTGCGAATGCAGCTACGATAGCTGTAGATAAAGCGATTTTTTTAAAAATGTTCATTAGATTCCCTAAATATGAAAAGACGTGAAATTTATATTTAACCTACTTCTAAGCTAGGTTAAATAGGCTCGCATTATACGCAACCACCACAGAAAAAAAAGCATTGTTTCAAGGGTTAGTCAGTGTTATCGACATTTGGACAAACATAAAAAGTCCCGTAGAATAACTGTCATTCAAATTTCAGTGAGTCCCCCTATTTTTTCATGCACCTAAAGACGACTTTTATAAAATCATTCCTGCTGCTTGCAATACTATTTTTACTTGCGGTAACGTGTTTTTATGGTCGTTTAACAGACACTACAATTATTGATTTAACTAGCGGTTTTTCACATCCGCTTGAAGGTTGGGATCATATTGTGACGATGCTTGGCGTTGGTATTTGGGCTGCACAATTACGTGGTAAAGCGATTTGGCTTCTGCCAACAACATTTGTTGGAGTCATGAGTTTAGGCGGTATTTCAGGAGCTGCAAAATATCTCGCCGTTCCTAGTGCAGAAATTTTAATTGCGTTATCGTGCGTGGTTTTTAGTATTTTAATCATTCGCAAAATTCGCTTCACCACACAAATAAACGTGTTAATCGTCGCCTTTTTTGCCTTTTTTCACGGTTACGCGCATGGTGCAGAAATTTCCACCTCAGCGAGTTTAATTTCTTACACATTTGGATTCATGTTTGCGACATTACTTTTGCATGGTGCAGGTATTTTGGTCGCAAAAATCATTTTGCTTTCAATCACGTTTTTTATTGCCGAAGCCTTAAATATCGTTATACCAACGGAATTGGCAAAAAATGTCACGGCAAGTTATTCACAAATGTCAGAAAAAACGGTCGAGCAACTCGAAACGCAATTTGTTGAAAAGTCGCCAGCGATAACGTCACCGCCAATTACCCACGATTTACCGATTTCTGAACCACTCAAAACGTATTTTGTGCTGTGTGCATTTTTACTCGTGTTTCGCGTTTCGCAATTTATTTGCTATGTTTTTTATCCAAAACAACGACCTGTTTTTTCAAAATTCCTCATTCGTTATTTCAAAAATTTGCTTTACTTCTTAACGCTTCCTGCGTTTTCATCTTCTAAATTTTTTTCGCATACCGCGCTTTATTGTCGGGATTTTTTCGTGCGCTCAAAATTTTTAGTTTTTCTGCCAACATTAACGACGAAATTCGGCTAATTTTATGGACGCAACAAAAACGACTTTTACGGGTTATCCCGTTTTTGAACCTTCAAAAAAAGAACTAAAAAAATCGCGTTTTCGTAGCGCGTTAATGTTAGCAATTGTTATTGCGTTGCATAGCGCAATTGCGTTTGAATTATTGAACGCTCCAAAAGATTTACCTAAAAAACCACCTGTGATAATGGACGTGGCGATAGTGACGTTACCAAAACCAGAGCCACCAAAACCTGAAATAAAACTGCCACCTGAACCACCGAAACCTGTGGTTAAAAAAGAAATCTTGAAACCGATTGTAAAACCTATGCCTGTGAAAAAAATCACGCCGCCAAAACCCGTTTTACAACCGAAAATTTTAACGACAGTTTCTGAAAATACTGAAGTAAGCATTCCAAAATTTGAAGCCGCGCCAATTTTTACGGCAGCTGCGCCTGTTCAAACGGTTTCAAAAGCAATTAGCAAACCCGTTGAAACATCATCAGCAAGTAATGAAAGTTCTTCGGCAAGTTCAGGCGGAACGTGTGAGAACTGTGACAGCATCGAAAAACGTCTGCAACGCCGTTACGCCCGCCGTAATTTTTCGGGTTCAGTTTCATTTATTTTCACGATTAACGAAGATGGCAAAGTGCAAAATGCCACCGTTAAAAATTCTGAACCTGCGGATATGTTTGACGAGGACGTGATTTCTGAAATCAAAGAAAGTTTGATGGAAATGGAATTCGAGCCAAAAATCGTTGGCGGCAAAGCAGTGAGTTTCAAAGGCAATAAAACGATTAAATTTCAACCTTCTAAATAATATAGGAACAAAAAATGACCGATTCAATTACCCACCTTGTTATCGACCTGACGTTTTACACGTTGATGGTTTTTTCAGTGCTGACGTGGACGCTGATTTTTTACAAAATTTGGCAATTCATGGCGAACAACCGCAATAACAACGTGTTCAACGACGCATTTTGGAATACGCAAAATATGGAGCAAGCCAAACGTTTGCCCGATGATCTTTTCAAAGGTACGCAATCACATTTAGCGTATGAAGGGTTATTTTGGCTAGATGAATATCAACGTTTGCGCGGTAAAAGTTTCAAATATGCAGGCAATCCGAATGAATTACTCGAACACGCTTTGCGTGGGCAATTGCAAAAAGAACAACACACGCTTGAAAGTGGTTTGACGTTGCTCGCAAGTATTGGCAGCACCGCGCCGTTTGTGGGTTTGTTCGGAACAGTGATGGGAATTATGCACGCAATGCACGATATTACGGCGAGTGGTTCAACGAGTTTAGACGTTGTTGCAGGACCTATTGGTGATGCGCTAGTAGCAACCGCAATCGGTATCGCCGTTGCTGTACCTGCGGTGTTGGCATACAACTTCTTTTTGCGTCGCGTAAAATTACAACGTATGCAACTCGAAAGTTTTGTCGCACATTTCTTGCTCGTCGCTGATTTGCCGAAAGATTAGGAGGTTTTATGGCTTTTAAACCGCAATCTGAAGACGAAAGTGCGATGAGTGAAATCAACGTCACGCCACTGGTGGACGTGATGTTGGTATTGGTGATTATTTTGCTGGTGACTGCGCCATTATTGACGCAATCCGTGCAAGTGAAATTACCGAAAACCACCGAAACCATTGCCGATACGCAAGCCCAACCGTTACAACTTGGCATCGACGCGCAAGGTGGAATTACGTTAAATAAAAATCCAATTTCAGATTTAGCAACGTTAGAAACCGCATTGAAATCTGAATTTTCCAAAGACGCAGAAATCGGTGTGCATTTGTACGCTGACCAAGCGGTGGTTTATGCAAAAGTCGCAGAAGTGATGGCGACGGTTCAACACGCGGGAATTTCTAAAATCGCGTTTGTGAGTATTGAGCAATGAAGTTACTTAGCTTTTTATTTTTATTTGCTTGCGTACAAATCAGTTTTGCACATGATGCGGGATTAAGTTCTGCGGATGTGGTTTTAAACGAAAAAGGCGTTGACGTTTCAATTACGTTTGCGTTGCAAGATACCGAAGCCTTTGCGCCAATGGATAACGATGGCGATGCCGAAGTCAGCAACGAAGAACGTGAAGCTGCAAAACCCGAAGTGGCAGCGTTAATCGTAAAAGAATTAGAAATCACGCTCGACAATCAAAACGTGAAACCGTTTGAAATCGCAAATGTGACGTTTGATGCACAAAACAACGCGCATCTTTTATTTCATTACCAACCCGCTTTAACGAGTTTAAAAATGCAGTTGTTGTTTTTAAATAAATTGCCTGACGGTCACAAGCAAGTCGTCACAATTAAAGACGCAACGGGAAAAAATGTGAGCGAAAAAATGCTCACCCAACAAGATAACGTCATCGAATTAAATTTAGCGACTGGTGAAAGTTCATCAATGTTCAAAGAATTTTTAACTCTAGGCATCGAACATATTTTGACAGGTTACGACCATTTATTGTTTTTGTTTGCGTTACTGATTGTGACGCATCGTTTTTGGTCAGCATTTGGCATTATTACGTTTTTCACTATCGCGCATTCGATAACGCTTGCGCTCGCGGGCATGAACTTAGTCACGATTCCCAGCACGATTGTTGAGCCGTTAATTGCCGCGTCGATTGTCTATGTTGGCGCAGAAAATTTAATTCGCAAAGAACCGAAAGGTAGAAAATATCTGACTTTTGCCTTTGGGTTAATTCACGGTTTTGGTTTTGCTGCTGTGTTGCAAGAAATGAACATTACCAGCATCGAAACGGGCATTTTAGTGCCGCTATTTTCGTTCAATTTAGGCGTAGAAACTGGACAGTTAATTGTCACCTCGATTTCGTTGCCAATCATTTGGTGGTTACACACAAAACCGCTTGTCGAAAAATACTTTGTTCCAGTTTCATCAGTATTTGTGTGTTTAGCTGGCGTACATTGGTTAATTGAACGAACGATTTTGTAAAAAGGAAAAATTCATGAAATTTAAATTCACGCTGTTATCCTTAGCAATTTTGGCAAATTTTTCGGTTCACGCCCATGCCGAATATACGGAGCTTGAAACGTCTAAAAATACCAAAAAAGAAAAATCTGAAAAAGCTGTCGAGCTTGATGAAATGGTTGTAACGACAACAACTGAAGGACGCGCTGAATCATTAGTTGGCATCGCTGGCAGTGCATCGCAAGGCAGCATTGGGCAAGAAGAATTAAAATATCGTCCAGTGACGCGCCCTAGCGAAATTTTAGAAACCGTCCCAGGTTTGATTTCAAGCCAACATAGCGGTGAAGGCAAAGCTGCACAGTATTATTTACGCGGTTTTAACTTAGATCATGGCACGGATTTTCTAACGCAAGTTGATGGCATGCCTGTGAATTTAGGTTCGCATTCGCACGGTCAAGGTTGGATGGATACCAACTTTTTAATTCCCGAAATGATTAAAACAATGGATTATCAAAAGGGAAATTATTACGCAGAAAACGGTGATTTTTCGAGTGCGGGTGCAGCGAACATTCATTATTTTAGTGATTTGCCAGAACATACCGTGAAATTCACAGGCGGCAGTTTTGATTACTATCGCGGCTTGGTGATGGGTTCGCAAAAAATTGGCGAGGGCAATTTAGCGTATGCAGGCGAAACGGTTCAAAACGGCGGGCCTTGGCAAGTTAGTAACGAGTATTTGAAATTTAACGGTGTGTTGAAATACAGCGAAGAACACGGAAACAGCGGGTTTAGCGTCACAGGAATGGCAATGGCGGCAGATTGGAATTCGACTGACCAAATTCCAAAGCGTGGTGTAGCGAATGGTTCAGTTGACCGTTTTGGCACAGTCGATCCAACAGATGGCGGACGTTCTGACCGTTACAGCGTGACAGGCGAATGGCATCGTCAAGACAAAAACAGCAAAACACAAATCATGGCGTATGGTTTATACACAACGCTCGATTTATATTCTAATTTCACTTATTTCATGGACGACCCAATTAACGGCGACCAATTCGGACAACCAGACGAACGTTTTGTCTCCGGTTCTAAAGGGACGCACACGATTTTTCATAAATTAGGGCAATTTGATTCTGAAAGTACCTTTGGTTTGCAATTCCGTAACGACAATATCAATAACGCCTTGTTGAAAACCAAAGCGCAACAAATTCTCGATACAACACGAAAAGACACGGTTTGGATAAGTAGTTTAAGTCCGTATTTCGACAACAAAACGATGTGGACAAATTGGTTACGAACCGATGTTGGATTACGTTTTGATGGTTATCGTTTTAATGTTTCCAAGAGTAATCAAGCGGCAAACGAAGGCACTGTCTACGATGGGTTAGTCAGTCCAAAAGCGGGCATCATTTTTGGCCCGTGGGCAGAAACCGAATTTTATTTAAATGGGGGGTTAGGTTTTCACAGTAACGATGGTCGCGGCGTAAATACAAAAGTTGACCCGAAAACAGGTGATAAAGTCGATCCTGCTGTCCCATTGTCTCGTACTTACGGCGCAGAAGTGGGTATGCGTAGCAACTGGATTAAAGGCTTAAATAGTACCTTAGCGATTTGGTGGCTCGATATTGATTCAGAATTATTATTTGTCGGTGACGCGGGAACAACCGAAGCCAGTCATCCAAGTCGTCGTTACGGTATTGAATCGGCAAACTATTATTCCCCGACTAATTGGCTGACATTCGACGCGGATTTAAGTTTTTCAAAAGCACGTTTTCAAGGTAATCCAGAAGGCGGCAGTTATATTCCTGGTTCAGCTGAAACAGTGATTGCGTCAGGTGCAACGTTTCACGATATATTTGGTGGCTTTTATGGTGGACCGCGATTACGTTATTTTGGTCCTCGTGCTTTGATTGAAGATAACAGTGTCCGTTCAAAAGAAACGGTAATGCTTTCGACAATGGTCGGTTATGAATTTAACAAACATTGGAAGTTGCAGGCGGAAGTATTCAATTTATTGGGCAGAAAAGACAGCGGAATTGATTATTACTATGGCTCATGTTTGAAAACGGACACCGATTGTCCAGATGGCGGCAATCAAGATGTTCATTTTCATCCTGTCGAACCGTTGAGTTTTAGAATGACTTTATCGACCAGTTTTTAAACATAAAAAAGGCGTGAACATTTCACGCCTTTTTTTGTTTGTAAATCTCAATTTAATTTTTAAAAGCGGCTTTTTCTATCAATTGGGCGAAGTTTGGCGTTGTTGGTTTTACATCTGAATAACTTAATGTGTTCATGTTGTGACATCTTTTAAAGCCGTTAACTCTGCCTCTAATTCCCGCGCCAATTCAGAAAAATAACTTTCGCGGTCATCAATTGACAAAATTCGCTGATAAATTTCGTCATCTTGCAAACGCTTTATTTCAATTTCTAATGTTGCGATTCGTTCACGCAACACGGCAATTTTCGCTTGCAAGGCTTCTTTGTTATTGATGCTGTCAACCGCATTTCCGAGTGAACCGCCCGTTTCTAACGCCGTTAAAATTTCAGCCACTCGTTTTAAATATTGGCGACGATAAGCGTCATTCAATTCTTTAAAAAACGTTTCGCCTTGTGCTTTGAATTCTTCGGCAAGTTTATCGGGATGACACAAACGGCTGGCTTTTCGATACGCCGTTTTTAATGCTTGTTGCTCGTCAGGCGTTAAAGTTTGTGGCGCGTCGTCCAATTGTTGCTGATAACCCCCCGCTCAAATTCTTCGTAATCGTGTTCGGCTTGTTCTTTTTCAGTTTCGTCGCGGCACAATTCGGCACGGCGTTTCAAAATTTCTTCAATCAAGCCACCCAAACGCCGAAAGTATTCGCCGTTGAATTCGTTAATTTCGCGTTCAAGGTCGGCTTGCGTGTCGGTTAATTCAATCAACCGATTTTCCAACAGTTTCAATTCCAGTTTTAGCCCTTGAATTTGCGGGTCTTCGTACACGGTCAAACCACTGCTGTCGTGTTTGTACTGTTCAATCAATTGAATCACGTCTTGAAATTGCTGGGCGCGAATTAACGCCAAAATATGCTGCACTTGTTCACGATAGGTGTCAAGCCAATTGTCGCTTTTTAAATTAAAAATTAGACAGATTTTCTATCGGTTGATTTGTCAGGATTTAAGCTGACTGCTGGAATCCAATCCCAATTTCGAGTATCGCCACTCCAACGAGCAGGATTTTCC
>CAINDC010000113.1 GCA_903847275.1 uncultured Pseudomonadota bacterium | reverse complement strand
CTTGAATCATCCAAATCGCTAAAATCGAGTGTCAGCATCGCGATATTTTTACCGTTGCGACGTTCTACATCAAATTGATGTTTTAGTTGTGTCATGGTGCTTTCCTTTTGTTAACAAAGTGAATTTTAAATGATTCGTCACAAGTTTATTTGAAACTTCGTTTGCAATTATACATATCAAAATACCGAATCCATAAAACTCCAATACTTTCCGTTTATTTTTCGCAAACTTTCAACTTTGACACTTTCCGAATTCAAATAAACATTTAACGCGCCACTGTTTGCGCTGGTGAAAAATTTTGCATTGATGGCTTGATAACGCGCCAAAATATCTTTGCTTGGATGATGAAATTGATTGCGATAACCCGAAGGAATCAAAATCGTGTCGGGTTTCACCGCTTCTAAAAATGCCATTGTTGACGATGTTTTACTTCCGTGATGCGGGGCGACTAACACGTTTGCGCGTAATTCTTCTCGTGCATTTTCAACCAACCAATTTTCCGCAGTGGCTTCAATATCACCCGTTAATAAAACGGCGTTTTGTTCGATTTCAATTTTCAACACACACGAATTATTGTTATCACCTTCAAACGTTTTTGCGGGTGAAAGCATGGTGAAAATCACGCCGTCCCACGTCCAATTTTGTCCTGATTCGCAAATTGTCATTTGATACGGAATGAATTTTTCTGGCACACTCGTTAAAATTTCTTCAACGTTCAATCCGTCCAAAACGGATTTCGCGCCACCAATGTGATCATTATCACCATGACTAATTAACAACGTATCCAGTTTTTTCACGTTTTGATAACGAAAAAAAGGCAAAACAACATTTTTTCCCGTATCGCCTCCCCCATTCGGAAATTTTGCGCCCGCATCATAAAGTAATTGATGATTTTCAGTCTGTACCGCCACGGATAAACCTTGCCCAACATCCAAAACCGTCACCATCGCTTCGCCGTAATGTAATTTTGGAATAATCGGAAATAACAACGGCAAATTTAAAATCAAACCTAACCAACGTGCTGGAATACCGCGCGGTGCAAATAACCACAACAAGCCTAAACACGCCAAAATTAGCGTGAGAAATGACGGTGGCGGCGAATCAATAACCGCATTCGGCAAGGTTTGTGCAAATTCAAAACCTTTCATTAACCATTGCAAAACAAAATTTAATGCCACAAAAAATTTATCTGCCAACCACGGAAAAGAAAACATTAACACAACGTGAATTAACGCAAACGGCACAACGACTAATTCGACAATTGGCACCGCAATAAAATTTACCAGCGGTGAAATCAGGGACGTTTGCCCAAAAAAGAATAACAATAATGGCGATAAACCTAATGAAACCGTGAGTTGAATATCCACGCCATTCAACCAATTGGGCGGCGATTTTAAACGCCCCGCAATACGATATAAAATCAGCGCAACCGCTAAAAATGACAACCAAAAACCAATCGACAATAACATGGTTGGATTAAAAATCAGCATCGCTAACAACGCAATCGCGAAACTTTGCAACGGACTTAATTGCCGTTGAAAAAAATTTGCCACCATGACAAGTCCTAGCATAATCACCGCCCGTTTTGTCGGAATCACATAACCCGCCAAACTCGCATAACTCATCGCGGTCAATAAACTCGCTAACGCGGCAGCGCGAGGCGGCGAAAAACGTAAAATGTTTAGATGTGTCCAAAGTTTCAACGTCAGCCAATAAATCAAACCCGCGACCAACGCGATATGCGAACCTGAAATCACAATTAAATGCGTCGTTCCTGTAATCCGAAATGTATCCCAATTTTTTGGCTTTAAACCGTTATCATCACCAATCGATAACGCTTTTAATAAAGCCACGCTGATATTTTCGCCATAATTTTTAGTTAACGTCTCACCAATAATTTGCCGCCAATGGTCGATATTAAAAACAGACGCTTCTGAAATAAAAATCGGCGGCTCTTTTGTGATATTTCCTGTCGCACCGATGCCTTGCATGAATAACCAGCGTTCATAATCGTTGCCACCTACGTTAAAATTAGCGTGTGGACGTTTTAATTTAGTTGTAATGGTCCATTGTTCACCAGCGTGTAAAATAGCGGTTGGTTCGTACCAAGTGAGTTTTATTTTTTCGGGCAATTTTTCGTTTGATTTTAAAATAGTGAATTCAAAATTAGCGCGTTGTCGATTTTGGTCAGGTAAGCTGGAAATTTCGCCTGTCATTGTGAGCGGAATACCTTCAAATTCAGGTAATAAACGGTCGTTTAATTGATAATAACCAAACGCACTCGCCCACAAAAAACCGATTATAAAAAAGAGACAATGCCAATATCGCAACCGTGCCATAATTGCCGCTAACGTACTTACAATAAGCAATGCAGAAAACGGCGGAAGTTGCGAAAATTGCTGCAAGGCTAAATCACCACCAACAAACGCTAAAGCGCGAATAATCATCTTAGAAAAATAATAATTAAGGAAATAGGACGATGGCTAAAAAATTGATTCAAAAATGGATGCACAAATTTATTCCCGATCCCGAAGTGATTAAACAGCACAAAAGTCTACAGTTTTTGGGATCGAAATTACACGACCCAAATTTATGGCATTTAAATCGCAAGTCAATTTCAATGGCATTTGCAGTCGGTTTATTTTTTGCATGGGTTCCAACACCTACTCAAATGGCTTTTGCAGCGGCAGCCGCAATTTATTTTCGAGCGAATTTACCCATTTCAGTGGCATTGGTTTGGGTAACAAATCCATTAACAATGCCGCCTTTATTTTATTTTGCGTATCAAGTTGGCTTATGGTTTTTGAATCAACCAGCCGCCGAAAGTTTTGATTTTTCGTTACTGGGCGATGTATGGCAACCATTTTTAACTGGTTGTTTCATTCTAGGCGCAACGTGTTCAACCCTCGGTTATTTTGGAATGCAGGCATTTTGGACATATCACATTAAGAAGAAATGGACTCAACGCAGTCAAAAAATACGCACACCCATTTTTCATGCAAGCGTCTGGCGACGCTAATTTATTTAAAAGAAGGTTTTTAAAATGAAAAAGTTTTTAGTTTTTGTGAGTTTAATTGGCGTAACACAAACAATTTTTGCTGCAGCACCAGAACCGCCGTTGTTATTAACACCACTAAGTTCACCTGCATTACCTTCAACATCGCCTGTTTTATTCACTTGGTCAACGTCAAAAGGTGCATCAGTAAGTAGTTATCGGATTATCGTTTCGACAACTAGCGATTTCAGTGGCTATAACCAAAAAACAAAATCGTGTCGAAATAAAATTGTTTGTTTTACAACAACAATTTCAAAGCCGACGTATTCTTTGTCAAATTTAAAATCTATGTTGCAAACAGATAATAATTATTTTTGGCGGGTTGAAACAATTAACAATCAAGGCACAAGTAGTTCAAGTATTGCTGGATTTGCATTTGGTTCACCTAAAACAACGATTGACCCAAAATATGTCGTCGTGTCAATGCCAAAAATTACTGCTGTGACAACAGACTTGTCTTCTGTTGAAC
The DNA here is from genome assembly GCA_903847275.1 of uncultured Pseudomonadota bacterium. GTDB lineage: Bacteria > Pseudomonadota > Gammaproteobacteria > Methylococcales > Methylomonadaceae > UBA10906. The sequence continues at coordinate 16,230 of CAINDC010000113.1, read as the reverse complement.
AAGGAAAACCAATCAAAATTTCCGCTACACTTGATACGGCTGTTCCACCTGGTTATAAAGTTAAAATAGATTATGGTAATGGATTGACCGAGTTGACAGGTTCGGCAGTGGACTATTCGATAACAATTACACCTATAAAATCGGCAAATTATACCGTCGGTATTTATGACGATAAAAATGTATTGAGAAATGACAAAATGACAGGGAATTTTGAAGTTATCGCACCAATCCCAAAGAATATCGCACCTGTTTTAAATCTTATCGATAATAAGGCGACTGACATTTCAAAAGTTAATGTAAATGAAATTTATACAGTTGTACTTTCTGCAATAGATGACAATGGTGATTTGCGACAAATAAATATGGAATGGGGTGACGGATCAATAGATTCGGTAAATAATGTGGAAGATGGTCAAAAGCTCTCATTGACGCATATCTATACAACCGCTGGAACATCGACTTGGAAAACTACAGCTTATGATTATGCTGATTTAGCCAGCAATGTAATTTCTCAAGTAGTAACCGTTTCGGCACCTATTGTAACTACTACAGGAACTACAGGAACTACAGGAACTACAGGAACTACAGGAACTACAGGAACTACAGGAACTACAGGAACTACAGGAACTACAGGAACTACAGGAACTACAGGAACTACAGGAACAAAGCCTCCTAGCTATACAAGAATTTCTATAGACAATTTAATAAATCCACCAACAAGTATGACAAAATGGGGCTGCACATTAGACACAACAAGTAATTTAATGTGGGAAGTAAAAACTAATGATGGTTATTTGCGTGATAAAGATTGGACTTATAGTTGGTACGAACCCGATACCAAAAAAAATCCATCTTATCGAGGTTTAGAAAATGGTGGCGTGTGTAAAGGTCTTAACAAATGCAATACAGACGCTTACATTAAAAAAGTGAATGCCGAAAAATTGTGTGGCGAAGATACATGGCGATTGCCAACTAAAAAAGAATTAGAAAATTTGGTGGTTTGCCCAAATGGTTTATCACCTAATTATCTTGCGAATGAAATCAGTGATATTTGTGCTGAAACAAATCCGCTGTTAGATCCATTTAATCCAATTCCTTCAACGCCTTTTATCAATAACGATTATTTTCCGAATACAAAAACAGATTGGTACTGGACATCAGAAACTTATATTCCGACTCTATCAGCAGATGCAATGTCACCTTCATCACCGTTGTGTTATCCAACAAAAGCAACTACTGCAACTACAGTAACTCCTGTCGCTACGACAACACCTACAACACCTACAACACCTACAACTACTGCAACTACTGCAACTACTGCAACTTCAGTAAAACCCGTAGTAACTACCTCAAAACCTGCTACTACGCCTTGTACTACAATTGCACCATTCTATGATTCTGCATGGAATGTAGGATTTTATGATGGTCATACACGCCCAGACCATAAGGGTAATGCTGTTGGTGTTCGATTAGTCAGCGGTGGTGCGGCGGCGGCAACTACAGTAAAAAAATAATTTAAAAAAATTAACTCCACTTTTTATAGGAAAAACGTGAGAACAAAACAAATGAACAAACCTGTCGCGTTACGCGATAGAAAACAACCAAATAAACCAGCGAGCCAATTGCGTCGTGAAAATGTGCGTCCAAATACCGTCAGTAGAAGAGAACCTGTTGAAAAACGTTTGGTTGATGTAGAAGTTTCAAAAGATGGTGAACGAATTCAAAAAGTTTTAGCGCGTGGCGGTGTAGCTTCACGACGTGAGATTGAACGATGGATTACGGAAGGGCGTTTGAAAATTAATGGTGTTTTAGTCAAACAAGGCGCACATTTAAAAGCAGGCGATTATTTACAGCTCAATGATCGCGTGTTGAATTGGGAAAAATTTGCAATGCAACCCACGCGCGTGTTGATTTATCACAAACCGACAGGTGAAATTGTGACGCGCCAAGATCCACAAGGTCGCCCAACAATTTTTGCGTCGTTGCCAAAATTAGATACGTCGCGCTGGATTGCGGTTGGACGGTTAGACGTTAACACGTCTGGTTTGTTGTTGATTACAAATAATGGCGAATTGGCAAATAAATTGATGCACCCATCAACCGAAGTTGAACGTGAATATGCTGTGCGAATTTTGGGTGAAGTTCCTGCTGAAAAAATTGAATTACTTAAACAAGGCGTGCAACTTGAAGACGGTGAAGCGAAATTTGACCAAATTTATTTTATGGGTGGCGAAGGTGCAAATAAGTGGTATCACGTTATTGTCAGTGAAGGTCGAAATCGTTTAGTTCGTCGTTTATGGGAAGCTCAAAATGTGGTGGTTAGTCGGTTGATGCGTGTGCGTTATGGCCCCGTGGTTTTATCGGACGGTTTACGCACGGGAAAATGTCAGGAATTAAACGCCAAAGAATTAGATTTATTATTTGAATTCGCGGGCTTGCCAGCGGAAACATCACATATTGTCAAAACGGAGAAAAAAGATGTCAAAACCAAGCATTCTTCAAGTCGCTAAAAGCGTTTTTGCAGCGGCAGTAGGTATTCAAAGTAATAAAAATCGTGAGCAAGATTTTCAACATGGTTCGCTGTCTTCCTACTTAATTGGCGGTGTGCTTTTTACGATTATGTTTATTGTCGTGATTGTGTTGGTGGTTTCGATGGTGTTGTAATTTTTCAATTTCAAACAAAAAACGCGACTTTGTAAAACCATGATTAACCAAATGACCATTGACGGCGTGAAAGCGGTCATTACTTACGATTCCGACATTGATATGTTTCGTGGCGAATTTTTAGGTTTGAATGGCAGCGCAGATTTTTATGCGAAAGATGCCGAAGGTTTAAGGCATGAGGGCGCGATTTCACTCAAAGTTTTTCTGGCAGCCTGCCAAGAAGATGGCGTTGAACCGTTTAAATCGTATTCAGGAAAATTTGTGTTGCGAATTCCACCCGAAGACCATGCCGCGATTTCGATTGCCGCTAGTACATCAGGAAAAAGTCTTAATCAGTGGGCGGTTGATAAGTTACGGCAAGCCGCTGATTGAACACAAAAAAGCCCCGACGGCGTGATGCAATCGGGGCTTTTTGACTTTATCAGCAATTTTTAAAGCAGTAATCGATGCCAATTAGTCTAAATATAAAAATTGTTAAGAGCGTCACACCAAATAACACCAAAACATAAAGAAATGCTTTCATTATTCCTGTATTTTTAAAAATTGTCTTATTTGCTTCTTCAGCGCAAAACATTCCGATGGTTAAAGGTAACACTAACAAAGCAAACGCAAAAAACAAACACATACGCATCCATTCAAGCATACCGACATTTATAGAGCTTCTTTTTTTTAAGTTTCTTCTTTTTCTGTAGGAAGTCATATGAAATCTTTCTTTAACGTGTCGTTTTAATCGCCCTAATTCTACACAAAAAAGTCCCAACTGTTTGATGCAATTGGGACTTTATTTTCTAAATTGCAAACAATTAATCTTCTAGTTCAGCCCCAATGTTATTGTCATCGTAAAATTTATAAAATGCCAACTTGGTGTAATTTTGTGTGTTGGTACTACCGTTGAACTTTTTAAACTCTTTTATATGTTGCAAAATTATATTTCTGTTTTTTTCAGTTTTTCTTTTTTGAAATTTGTCCAAAATATAATTTAGCTCGTGTTCTTCTTCTGAAATTTGTGACCAATCGCTCATAATTTTTCCTTACGTTTCGATAATTCGTATTTAAAAGCCCCGACTGCCTAACAGCAAATCGGGGCTTTCATCATTCAAAGCAAAACGGCGTTAAGCCAGCAAATTACATCATGCCGCCCATACCACCCATTCCGCCCATATCAGGCATGCCATGACCTTTGTCATCGCTAGGCGCGTCAGCAATCATCACTTCGGTGGTGAGCATCAAACCAGCAACAGAAGCCGCATTTTGCAATGCAGTACGAGTGACTTTTGCAGGGTCTAAAATACCCATTTCAATCATGTCGCCATATTGACCCGTTGCCGCGTTGTAACCGAAGTTGCCAGAACCTTTTTGAACTTCGTTAAACACAACCGAAGGTTCATCGCCAGCATTCGCCACGATTTGACGCAAAGGCTCTTCCATTGCACGACGTAAAATGTTCACGCCCACGGTTTGGTCGTGATTGATACCTTGTAAATCTTTAATTGCCGCCAACGCACGAACCAACGCCGTACCGCCGCCAGCCACAACGCCTTCTTCAACCGCCGCACGAGTCGAATGCAACGCATCTTCAACGCGAGCTTTTTTCTCTTTCATTTCGATTTCAGTTGCCGCGCCGACTTTAATCACCGCAACGCCGCCCGCTAATTTAGCCAAACGTTCTTGCAATTTTTCTTTGTCATAATCAGAGGTTGATTCTTCAGCTTGAGCGCGGATTTGAGCAACACGTCCTTTGATTGCGTCTTCTGAACCGTAACCGTCAATGATGGTGGTGTTGTCTTTGGTGATTTGAACACGTTTTGCAGTACCTAATTGCGCGAGTTCTGCTTTTTCCAAACTCAAACCGATTTCTTCTGAAATCACAGTACCGTTTGTTAAAACCGCGATGTCTTCAAGCATTGCTTTACGACGGTCGCCAAAACCTGGTGCTTTAACCGCAGCAACTTTTACGATGCCGCGAATTGTGTTCACAACTAAAGTTGCTAACGCTTCGCCTTCAACGTCTTCCGCGATAATCAACAATGGACGACCTGCTTTTGCAACGCCTTCTAATACTGGCAACATGTCGCGGATGTTTGAGATTTTTTTGTCATAAATCAAAATCATCGGATCGTCTAATTCGACGCTCATGCTGTCTTGTTTGTTGATGAAATAAGGCGACAAATAACCACGGTCGAATTGCATCCCTTCAACCACGTCTAAAGAATTGTCCAAACCTGAACCTTCTTCAACAGTGATAACGCCTTCTTTACCGACTTTTTCCATCGCTTCGGCAATGATTTGACCAACAGATTCGTCAGAGTTCGCAGAAATTGTACCGACTTGAGCAATCGCTTTGTTGTCTACGCAAGGTGTAGCCGAAGAAACGATTGATTCAACCGCTTTCGTGCAAGCTAAATCAATACCGCGTTTTAAATCCATTGGATTCATGCCAGCGGCAACCGCTTTTAAACCTTCGTTCACGATTGATTGCGCTAAAACGGTTGCAGTCGTTGTACCGTCGCCCGCTACGTCAGACGTTTTTGATGAAACTTCTTTCACCATTTGTGCGCCCATGTTTTCAAATTTGTCTTTTAATTCGATTTCTTTTGCAACCGATACACCGTCTTTAGTAATCGTTGGTGCGCCGAAACTTTTGTCTAAAATCGCGTTGCGACCTTTAGGGCCTAAAGTTACTTTTACTGCGTTTGCTAAAATGTTCACACCACGCGCCATACGAACGCGAGCGTCATCACCGAATAAAACGTCTTTTGCTGCCATGTTTAAATACCTTTAAATTTGAATTATTTGTTTGAAAAAGAATTAACCTAAAATCGCCATGATGTCGTCTTCACGCATCACGATTACGTCTTCGCCGTCGATTTTCACTTCGTTACCTGAGTATTTGCCGAACAATACTTTGTCGCCGACTTTAACGTGCATTGGGTGGATTGAACCATTATCTAACACTTTTCCTGCGCCGATAGCTAAGACTTCACCTTGGCTTGGTTTTTCAGCCGCAGAACCTGGTAAAACGATACCGCCAGCGGTGGTGGTTTCTTCTGCAACACGTTTAACGATAACGCGGTCGTGTAATGGGGTAATTTTCATGTAAAACTCCTAAGATAGATTAAAATAAAAAAATCCTACGTTTGTAGGGAAACTTTTGAACCACTTTCTGCCAATCTAAAAACCATGAATGACAACCAACTTCTTCGCTATTCCCGCCAAATTATGCTTCCTCAAATCGACATTGACGGGCAACTTAAATTGCTTAATGCCAAAATCTTAATTGTCGGTGCAGGCGGTTTAGGTTCACCCGTTGCGATGTATCTTGCGGCGGCGGGTGTGGGTCATTTAGTGATTTATGATGATGACAGCGTGGATTTGTCTAATTTACAACGGCAAATTATTCATCACACCGCAGATATAGGGGTGGCAAAAGTCATTTCAAGTGCGAACACACTAAAAAATTTAAATCCCGATGTAAAAGTTACCGCCGTAAAAGCAAAACTCGAAGGTGAAACACTTGAAAATGAAGTAAAAAATGCGGATGTGGTTTTAGATTGCAGCGATAATTTTGCGACACGTTTTGCGATTAACGCAGCTTGCGTGAAAACTCAAACACCACTCGTTTCAGGTGCGGCGATTCGTTTTGAAGGACAAGTTTCTGTTTTTACGGCGGGGAAAAATGAAAGTCCGTGTTATAACTGTTTATATCAAAGCGACGGTGAAGAATTACAAACGTGTTCAACCAACGGCGTAATTTCCCCAATTGTCGGAATTGTTGGTAGCATTCAAGCCTTGGAAGCAATTAAATTGATTTGCTGTTGTGGTGAAACGTTGACAGGTAAATTGCTTGTAATGGACGGGCTGACAATGGAATTCAATACACTTAAACTACGCAAAAATTCACATTGCCAAACATGTGGTAATTAACATTTCAACCCTCACTCTATTTTGGACAATAAAATGACCCTAAAAGCCTTTTCAATCGTTGTTGGAAATAGCCTGTTATGCACACTCGATGATGCAGATTGGCATTTTTTTATTCGTCGTTTGGACGGTGAAAATCATGTGCCATTTTCTAAATTTCACAGAAAAGAAATTTCCCCTGCTGCGGTTAATCAATTTATCCCTAATTTGAAAACACTAAAATGGATAAAAATTAAAAATAGCATTTTAGGAAAACATGAATCCTATGCCAAAGATGTTGAATTTGAAATCAATGTTTATAGTGCTGAATCTAGCTCTAAAAAACATAAAGAAGTTCTTGAAGTATTTTTAGAATTTATGCGTAGCGTTTAAAAAATTTCCTTATACAAGCCAAAATCTTATGACAATCAATCAACTTTTAGCGCAAGAATTAGCCGTCCATCTCAATCAAATCAATGCCGCCGTCGTTCTTTTAGACGAAGGCTCAACAGTGCCATTTATTTCACGTTATCGAAAAGAAGTCACAGGCGGATTGGACGACACGCAATTGCGTTTGCTTGAAGAGCGTTTAGGCTATTTGCGCGAATTGGCAGCGCGTCGAACGGTGATTTTAGAAAGTATTGCCTTGCAAGAAAAACTCACGCCTGTACTCGAAGCAGCCATTAAGGCGGCTGAAACGAAAACCTTGCTCGAAGATTTATATTTACCGTTCAAACCGAAACGCCGCACGAAAGCATCTTGTGCGCGTGAAGCAGGTTTAGAATCGTTGACGCAAGAAATTTTGGCTAATCGCGACATTTCACCCGAAGAATTCGCTGCGAAATATGTCGATGCTGAAAAAGGCGTTGCGGATATTGCAACGGCATTAGAAGGCGCACGGCAAATTATTATGGAAGAACTTTCTGAAAACGCGCCGTTGCTTGCTGATTTGCGTGAACACGTTTGGCAACAAGGCGTGATGAATGTCCACGTTGTCGCAGGTAAAGAAGCGGAAGCGGAAAAATTCAAAGATTATTTTGATTTTCGTGAACCGTTACAAAAAATGCCATCGCATCGCATTTTGGCAATGTTGCGTGGACGAAATGAAGAATGTTTGGTGTTGAATTTACAGCCTGCCGAAGATGAAAAACTCGGTCACGAATTGTGCGCTCAAAAGGTGGCGCGACAATTGGATGTTGGCGACATTTCAAAACCTGCGAATGCTTGGCTTTCTGAAACAGCGCGTTTAGGTTGGAAAACCAAATTGTTCACCCGCTTGGATTTGGATTTAACAAACCAACTTCGTGAAGCGGCTGAAACCGAAGCGATTAAAGTTTTCGCCCACAATTTGCGTGATTTATTACTCGCTGCGCCTGCTGGCGCGAAAACAACAATGGGCTTAGATCCTGGCATTCGGACAGGCGTGAAAGTAGCGATTGTCGATAAAACGGGCAAAGTCGTTGCCACCGACGTGATTTATCCACATCAACCGCGCAACGATTGGGATGGTTCAATTGCGAAATTAGCCAAATTGATTTCGCAACACGGCGTGGAACTCGTCAGTATTGGCAACGGCACGGCTTCACGCGAAACCGATGCGTTAGTGGCTGATGTTTTGAAACGTCACAGCGAATTGAAATTTAATAAAATCGTCGTTTCGGAAGCAGGCGCGTCGGTGTATTCGGCTTCGGAATTGGCAGCAAAAGAATTTCCTGATTTAGATGTGACGTTGCGTGGCGCAGTTTCCATTGCTCGACGCTTGCAAGATCCGCTCGCGGAATTGGTGAAAATCGACCCAAAATCCATTGGTGTCGGTCAATATCAACACGACGTAAATCAATCGCAGCTCGCCAAAATGCTCAATAACGTCGTGGAAGATTGCGTGAATAAAGTTGGCGTAGATGTCAATACGGCTTCGGTTTCGTTGCTCAAACAAGTGTCGGGTTTATCGGCAAGCGTGAGTGAAAATATCGTCGCGTTTCGGAATGAAAATGGCGCGTTTAAAAATCGTAAGCAATTGAAAAAAGTCCCGCGTTTAGGCGAAAAAGCCTACGAACAAGCGGCTGGTTTTTTACGGATTTTGAATGGCGATAATCCACTCGATGCGTCGGCGGTGCATCCTGAAGCGTATCCCGTTGTTGAAAATATCATCAAAAATACAGGCAAATCGATTCGTGATTTAATCGGACAACCTGCCTTTTTGCGTGGTTTGAACGCGGCGAATTTTACTGATGAACATTTTGGTTTGCCAACCGTCACGGATATTTTGCAAGAACTGGAAAAACCTGGACGCGATCCACGTCCTGAATTTAAAAGTGTGGAATTCAAAGCGGGTGTCGAAAAAATCACCGATTTAGAAGTGGGAATGCGTTTGCAAGGTGTGGTCACAAATGTGGCGAATTTTGGCGCGTTTGTTGACGTTGGTGTGCATCAAGATGGACTGGTGCATATTTCGCAACTTGCCGACACGTTTGTAAAAGACCCGCGTGAAATAGTTAAAACGGGCGATGTTGTAACAGTTACCGTGACGGAAATTGACGCAACACGCAAACGGATTGCGTTGACGATGAAAAGTTCGATTGATCCAAACGAAATAAAACGTGAACCACGAAAAGTAGAATCTATGCAAAAAGTAAAATCGCAACCCGTGCAAGCCAATAATTTGATGGCGAATGCCTTTGCGAGGGCGTTGCAAAAATAACCGCGTTTGTTGTCGGTTTGCAATTAACCACGGTATCTATTACTTTAATCACCATCCGTAACGGCTAGGGGTGCTTTGTAAAATTACAAAGCTGAGAAAAACCCTTATCACCTGATCTGGTTAATACCAGCGTAGGAAAGCCTTCAAAAATCTTCCCTGCGCTTTTTTATAATTTTTAAAAGAGAGCAACCATGACTGCAAGCAGTATCAAAATCGATTCCTATCCCGCATCAGAAAAAATCTACGTTCAAGGTTCACGCCCTGACATTCAAGTTCCCATGCGTAAAATTACATTGTCCGACACGCCTGTTCATTTTGGCACGGTCGAAAAAAATGCCCCGCTTTATATTTATGACACATCAGGCGTTTATACCGACCCAAATGTTGAAGTCGATTTAAAAAAAGGGTTGGCTGCAATGCGTGCCACATGGATTTTAGAACGCGACGACACCGAAGAACTGCCTGAACCGAGTTCAGAATATGGCAAAGAACGTTTAGCCGACAAAAGTTTAGACGAATTACGTTTTGAGTTAGTTCGCAAACCACGTCGCGCGAAAACGGGCAAAAATGTTTCCCAAATGCACTACGCAAGACTAGGCATCATCACGCCTGAAATGGAATTTATCGCCATCCGCGAAAACCAAAAAATGGAGGAAATGCGCGAATTGTGGAAAGACCAACATCCTGGTGATTCGTTTGGTGCGTCGATTCCTGACGTGATTACGCCTGAATTTGTGCGTGACGAAATGGCGCGTGGTCGGGCGATTATTCCGTGCAACATCAATCACCCTGAACTTGAACCAATGATTATCGGGCGTAATTTCTTGGTGAAAATTAACGGCAATTTGGGTAATTCTGCGGTCACGTCGTCGATTGAAGAAGAAGTCGAAAAAATGTTGTGGGGCATTCGTTGGGGCGGCGACACGATTATGGATTTATCGACAGGCAAAAATATCCATGAAACACGCGAATGGATTTTGCGTAATTCGCCTGTGCCGATTGGAACTGTGCCGATTTATCAAGCCCTCGAAAAAGTGAACGGTAAAGCCGAAGATTTAACGTGGGAAATTTTCCGCGACACGCTGATTGAACAAGCCGAACAAGGTGTGGATTATTTTACGATTCATGCGGGCGTGCGTTTGCATCACGTTCCATTAACTGCAAAACGGATGACGGGCATCGTGTCACGCGGCGGTTCGATTATGGCGAAATGGTGTCTCGCGCATCACACCGAAAGTTTCCTTTACACGCACTTTGAAGAAATTTGCGAAATCATGAAAGCCTACGATGTCGCGTTTTCATTGGGTGATGGGCTACGTCCAGGTTCGATTTATGACGCGAATGACGCGGCGCAATTTGGCGAACTTGAAACGCTCGGCGAACTCACAAAAATTGCGTGGAAACACGATGTGCAAACCATGATTGAAGGCCCTGGACACGTTCCGTTGCACATGATTAAAGTCAACATGGAAAAACAACTCGAAGAATGTGGCGAAGCTCCTTTTTATACGTTAGGGCCTCTCACGACCGATATTGCACCAGGTTATGACCACATTACCTCTGCGATTGGCGCGGCAAATATCGGTTGGTATGGTTGCGCGATGCTGTGTTATGTCACGCAAAAAGAACATTTAGGGCTGCCGAATAAACAAGATGTACGCGAAGGGATTGTGACTTACAAAATCGCGGCACACGCGGCAGATTTAGCCAAAGGGCATCCAGGCGCACAAGCGCGAGATAATGCGATGTCAAAAGCGCGTTTTGAATTCCGTTGGGAAGACCAATTCAACATCGGTTTAGACCCTGAAAAAGCGCGTGAATTTCATGATGAAACCTTGCCAAAACAATCTTCAAAAGTCGCGCATTTCTGTTCGATGTGTGGCCCGCATTTTTGTTCGATGAAAATCAGTCAAGATGTTAGAAATTATGCGGCTGAAAAAGGGATTGCCGAAGAAGAAGCCTTGAAACTTGGCATGGACGAAAAATCGCAAGAATTCTTAAATGAAGGTGCGGCGATTTATCACGAGGTTTAAGGGTTTATCATTTTGATGAGTAGCGAGAGAGTTTTTTAAGGCTCGCTACTTGTTGGATTTTTTTTATAAAAGTTGTTTTAGAGGATGTGTTATGAATGCTAGTGAAATAATCCTAACTATTTTAGGAACAGGTAGTTTTACAACTATCGCTGTAAAAACCTTTTTAGAAACAACAATAAGAGAATCTGTTGGAAATACTTATAAAAAACAATTAGAAGATCATAAATTTTTACTAAAGAATTCAGAAAAAGTATTTCAATACAAACTTGATGCCTCAAAAAGTTTGTATCGGATATTGCATAAAATCAGTCCTAAACAATCCACTCCAGAAATGGATTTTCACGAAGCATGTGAAGAAATTGCATCTTCATTTTCGAATCATGAAAATATGCTTGATGATTTTTTATGTGAATATCAGGCAACTTTATCTCCTGAAATTTTAAACAAGATTCGCGCGGCTATAACAGCTTGTTCAAATGGAAAATTTGGATTCGATTGGGATTCATCTTCGGAAGATGTCGTCTGTACTAGAACAGCTATAGAAAATGCAGAGCTACTTTACACCGCAGTCTATGAAGCTGTAGAAATGCTCCGAGAAGAAGTACATGACATGATAACTTTTCCTAAAAATTAGGTAAGAATATGCGTCATTTCTTTTTTGACAGTAAGTAAACAACATGACCAACCCTAAAATTCAGCAAGAAAAAGCCGTGCAATTAGTCCTTTAATTTCACGACAAAAACACTTTAAATCAACTTCAACAGGAGAAAAAACCATGACAACAACTACAAACACAATTGTCGGCAGTACATTAACGCCAGCGATTCTTACTTTTGACTATGGCGGACATAGTTATGAAATCCACCTGTCAAAAAAAACCTGGGCGGGAGCTTCAGAATATGCTCAATTGCTTGGGGCGCATTTGGCAATTATCTCGTCACCTGAAGAAAATACGGCTATTTATGACTATGTGTCGAAGAATATCGATATTTCGTCTGTTCCTAAAGCAAATGATGGCGGTGGTGCGGCTTATCTTTGGCTAGGGGCATCCGATATTGCAAAAGAAGGCGATTGGAAATGGATTGATGGTTCAAATGTTTCTGGTTTTACAAAATGGGGTTCTGGCGTTTATGGAACAGAACCTGATAATTTTTTTGGTAATCAAAATGCAATGGCTTTAGGCTTGCAAAAATGGCCACAACCATCTGGTGGTATTGGTGAGGCTGGACAATGGAACGATGTGAGCGAAAGTAATTCACTTTATTCAGTAATTGAGTGGGATACATTGAAAAAAACTAGCGTACCAGTTGTTAGTACAAAATCCACTATCGGCAACGACCAACTTACTGGCACGAAAGGAAATGACAAACTTTCAGCTTTAGCAGGTAACGACACGTTGATAGGTGGTTTAGGTTCTGATGCTTTAATGGGTGGTTTGGGTGCAGATATTTTCAAATACACCAGCGTCAAAGATTCTGGCACAACAGCAACAACCCGCGACACAATCACCGATTTCAAACACAGTGAAAAAGACAAAATCGACCTTTCTGCGATTGATGCCAATGAGAAATTGGCAGGCGACCAAGCCTTTAAATTTATCAGCACAGCATTCAACAAAACCGATGCTTCTGGTCAATTACGTTTTGATGCCACAAGCCACATTCTTTACGGCAGCACTAATGCCGATTCAAAACCTGAGTTTTCTATTCAGCTAAACGGTGTGAATAGTTTAGTTGCTGGTGATTTTGTTTTGTAATTCGCCTGAAACCGCCCATTTTTCAAAAAACGGGCGGTTTTATTTTTTTGTGTGCGTTTTAGGAGGCAGATGAACATGACCTACACTCCAAAATTTAACGAAGAAAAAGCCGCACAATTAGCCGCTTATTTCACGGCAAAAAGTGGCGGTGAAATTTATCATCTCATGCTGATGAAATTGCTTTATATCGCTGACCGCAACGCGCTGGCAATGTTAGGACATACGATTACAGACGATAATTATGTGTCGATGGATTACGGTCCTGTTTTATCGAACACATTATCTTTGATTGATGGCAGTGTGCGTTCGGATAACAGTTTGTGGGTTCATCTTTTATCACCTAGCAGAAACTACAAAATTGCGTTGCTCAATCAAACCGATGCAATTGATACGGGCGCATTATCATCAGCTGAATTAGAGATTGCCGATAAGGTGTATGCTCAATTTGGACACATGGATAGATTTGAATTAGCGGATAAAACCCATGAATTTGCAGAATGGAAAAATCCGTATGGTTCAGCAATTCCGATTTATTACGAAGATATTTTAAAAGCGGTTGGCTTTGATGAAGTAGATTCAAATAGCATTTTGCAAGAGCTTCAAAACATAAAATCGGCGCAGGATTTTTTGAATAGTTTATGAGTTCAATCATCCAGAAAAATACGATTCTTGTCCCGATTCTTGCGCCTAATTGCAAGCATCTTTTTATCGTACTCACCGCGCCAAAAGGTCAGCCACCTGTTGTAGTAATGGTTAATATAACCACACGAAGACCAACATCAGATCGCACAGTAGTAGTAACACCTAGCGACCATCCGTTTGTAAAACACGAAAGTGTGGTAGCTTTTGAACACGCGATGACGTTTGAGGTTTCAAAACTTGAAAACGGATTACAGAAGGGATTATTAAAAAAATATCCTGATATTGATGATGCGTTTTTTGAAGTGATTAAACACGGCTTATTAAATTCACCTCGAACACCCCAACGTATTAAAACTTACTGTTTGGAATGTTTCAGATAATCACGATTTTTATGTTTCAGAATTGCGATTGCTTGAGCATTGAAAAAGGTTGCCTATTTTCAGGCGGCGACACGATTATGGATTTATCGATAGGTAAAAATATCCACGAAACCCGCGAATGGATTTTGCGTAATTCGCCTGTGCCGATTGGAACAGTGCCGATTTATCAAGCTCTCGAAAAAGTGAACGGCAAAGCCGAAGATTTAACGTGGGAAATTTTCCGCGACACGCTAATTGAACAAGCCGAACAAGGCGTGGATTATTTTACGATTCACGCGGGCGTGCGTTTGCATCACGTTCCATTAACCGCAAAACGCATGACGGGCATCGTGTCGCGCGGCGGTTCGATTATGGCGAAATGGTGTCTCGCGCATCACACCGAAAGTTTCCTTTACACGCACTTTGAAGACATCTGCGAAATCATGAAAGCCTACGACGTGGCGTTTTCATTGGGTGACGGGCTGCGTCCAGGTTCGATTTATGATGCGAATGACGCGGCGCATTTGGCGAACTCGAAACGCTTGGCGAATTGACAAAAATCGCGTGGAAACACGACGTACAAACCATGATTGAAGGTCCTGGACACGTTCCGTTGCACATGATTAAAGTCAATATGGAAAAACAACTTGAAGAATGTGGCGAAGCTCCTTTTTATACCTTAGGGCCTCTCACGACTGATATTGCACCAGGTTATGACCACATTACGTCAGCGATTGGCGCGGCAAATATCGGTTGGTACGGTTGCGCGATGCTGTGTTATGTCACGCAAAAAGAACATTTAGGGTTGCCGAATAAACAAGATGTGCGTGAAGGGATTGTGACTTACAAAATCGCGGCGCACGCGGCAGATTTAGCCAAAGGGCATCCAGGCGCACAAGCACGGGATAATGCGATGTCAAAAGCGCGTTTTGAATTCCGTTGGGAAGACCAATTCAACATCGGTTTAGACCCTGAAAAAGCGCGTGAATTCCACGATGAAACCTTGCCAAAACAATCTTCAAAAGTCGCGCATTTCTGTTCGATGTGTGGCCCGCATTTTTGTTCGATGAAAATTAGCCAAGACGTGCGCGATTATGCTAACGCAAAAGGCGTTGCCGAAGCAGAAGCGTTGAAACTCGGCATGGACGAGAAATCGCAAGAATTCTTAAACGAAGGTGCGGCGATTTATCACGAGGTTTAAAATTGTAGGGGCGGGTTTTAAAATCCGCCCCTACGAAATAATTTTTAATTCAACGCAGAATCACAAATGAAAATAAAATTATGTTGATTGAATTTGACCCAAACAAACGTGACAAAACCTTAGTTGAGCGAGGACTTGATTTTGCCGATGCCAAAAAAGTTTTTGCTGGACATCAATTCACAGCACCCGACCATCGACAAGATTACAATGAACCTCGTTTTATTACGTTTGGTAAGTTGAATGACCGAATGGTTGTCATCGTTTGGACTCCTCGCGGTGAAAATCGCCGTATTATTTCAATGAGAAAAGCTAATGAACGCGAACAAGAATTTTATGGACACAAACTGGATTGATGAAGACGACGCGCCCGAATTAACCGATGCGTTTTTTGAACAAGCCGACGAATATAACAATGGCGTTTTGATTAAACGCGGTTTTGCATCAAAAGAAATCGTCAATTTAGATTCTGACATTATCGCCATTTTCAAAGCTACTGGCGAAAACTGGCAAGCCAAAATGAACGATGTTTTACGCGAATGGGTGAAATTGCATCCAGATTTAATTGCACATTGAAGCTGTCGCTGAATTTTAACTCCCACACGGAAACAACAAAACCATGATAACAACCACAACAACAATCGGCGGCGGCACATTAACTGTCACGCCAAAAAACGAACCTTATAATGAACAACAAAATTACCGCGCATTTGCCGTTATCAAAAGCGACGGTTCTGTTTTCGCGTGGGGTGACACAGATTTTAGTTCAGTTGCCAGCCAACTCGACAGCACAATTCCCGCCACCCAAATTTTTTCAAGTTCTGGGGGTTTTGCTGCATTTCACTACCGTACACTTTTTACGCCCGTTTTTCATAGAATCAGACTGAATTGAGGCAACGCTTGCCCGTTGCGAAGAAAATAATTTAATAATCGTTTTCCAAGCTGAAATAAACTCAAATCACAACGGTCTGTTCGAT
>CAINDC010000112.1 GCA_903847275.1 uncultured Pseudomonadota bacterium | reverse complement strand
TTTTGACCAAAGATGCCTGACTTAAACTCGGGGCTGATATTTTGTTCGATTCAAATGGTGATGCCATCGCTTATCTTCATTTTTTATGCACGGCTTTCCTTTATACAGCAGAAGCGGTTTTCATAATGAGAATTGCTGCCTTCAATCACTTCCAATGTTTCGATATTAAAAAGTGCGTTGTATTCGCCATAAACAACGTGGAAATGTGGCGTCGGATGATCACCAAAAAATAATTTGATAACAATTCCGTAAAACCGTGTGACTTCGGGCATTTTTATTTTCCTATTTGAAAGTATTTGGTTGTGTGTTGTTTCGTCATTCAGCGACGGCTTAAATCGATAAAAACAGAGAAAAGTTTGACACACTTTGCAATATCGCAACAATGCTATTTTTACTTTGAATCATTGATCTATTGCAAATGACAACACTCTACTACCAAGGCGTAAAAAAAACTATCGTGCCGCGTTCCGTTTTGGAACAAAGCGAAGATTTCGGCGAATTGCCAGCAATTTTGAAACGCATTTTTTTAGCTCGTGGCTTGACATCTAGCGAACAATTAGATCGTAGTTTGTCCAAATTGCCATCCCCGTGGTTATTTTCAAATATGGAAAGCATGGTGACACATTTAGTCACAGCATTAGAGCAACAACAAAACATTTGCATCGTGGCAGACATTGACGCAGATGGTGCGACGAGTTGTGCGGTGGCAATGAAAGGCTTTCGTTTATTGGGTGCGAAAAATGTGGATTTTATTGTGCCGAATCGTTTTGAACACGCTTATGGATTAACGCCTGAAATTGTTGAACTCGTCGCTCAAAAAAACGCACAAGTTATTATCACTGTGGATAACGGCATTAGCAGTCACGAAGGCGTTTTAGCCGCAAAAGAACGCGGCATGACGGTATTAATTACCGACCATCATTTGCCCGCGAAAATTTTGCCTGCTGCTGATGCTATCGTAAATCCCAATTTAGTGTTTGATGAATTTCCCAGCAAATCTATTGCGGGCGTGGGTGTGATTTTTTATGTGTTGTCGGCATTACGGAGTCGATTGCGTGAAAAAAATTGGTTTGAATCGCAAAACATTCCTGAACCAAATTTGGCGCAATTGCTTGATTTTGTTGCGCTTGGAACAGTTGCTGACGTAGTGACGTTGGACAAAGTGAACCGTGCATTAGTACATCAAGGTTTATTAAGAATTCGCAATGGTCAAGGTCACGCAGGAATTTTGGCGTTAATTGAAATCGCAGGAAAAAATGCGACATCGTTACAAGCAGGTGATTTTGGTTTTAGTATTGCCCCGCGTTTGAATGCGGCGGGTCGAATTCAAGATATGTCGCTCGGTATCAATTGTTTGCTTGAAAATGATTTTGCGAATGCGTTAAAAATGGCGACGCATTTAGATTCTTTGAATAAAGAACGGCGCGAAATTGAACATACGATGAAACAAGAAGCCATGAGTTTATTAGCAGATACATTCGCGCTCGATAAACCTCATGAAAAATGGGGCGTGTGTTTATATGATGCAAATTGGCATCAAGGTGTTATTGGTATTTTAGCAGCACGAATTAAAGATCGATTACATCGTCCCGTGATTACGTTTGCTTCTGCAGGACATGATTTGTTGAAAGGTTCAGGGCGTTCGATAGAAGGTGTGCATTTGCGCGATGTGTTAAGTGATATTGCAACTGAACACCCGAATTTAATTTTGCAATTCGGCGGTCATGCGATGGCGGCGGGTTTGAGTATGCACGCTCATCATTTGCCGTCATTTACGATTGCATTTAATGAAATGGTGGGGCGACGTTTGAGTCAAATTGATTTACAACAAAAAATTCTCTCAGATGGCGAATTAACAGAAGCAGATTTAAGTTTGGAATTTGCAGATTTATTACAAAACGTGACGACGTGGGGACAGCATTTTCCCGAACCCATTTTTCATGGAATTTTTGAAGTGCTGAATGTGCGGATTTTAAAAGACGCGCATTTGAAATTATTAGTACGAACGTGTGCGGCGGGTAAAGAATTGGAAGCGATTGCATTCAATGTGGATAAACCAGAAATGTGGCAAGGAATGCGACGAGTATGTTTGGCGTATAAATTGGATATTAATCAATATCGTGGGAATCGAAATCTTCAATTGATGGTGCAATATTTGGAGAAGGTTTTGTAACTGCCAATTTATTCGCATCAGCAATTAACATCGGAATATCCAGCTCGGTAACGTGATGATAAAAATTGCCGTTAGGCGAAATTTTTGCCACTGCGCCTTCTGTACAATGTCCAAAACAAATACTTGAAACAACATCGATGTCGCATTCTTTTGTTGCGATTTGTAATTGTTGTAATAATTCTTCACCACCACGCGCTCCACAAGAAGGATGCTCCGTAGAAAAACGGAGATTAGTACAAACGAAAATAGTAGTTTTAGACATAGAAAATGTAGGCGAGTTCACGACAAAATCGTGAACTCGCTTAGAAATTATTTTGTAGGTTCAACAGCAGGTGCTGGAGCCGCTTCAACTGCGGGAGCAGCAGTTGGTTCAGCGGCAACAGGTGCTGCTGCGGGTTCCGCTGCTGTTGGTTGAACAGATTCAATAGTCGCTGGTGCTGTTGTGTCCGCTGGTGTTTCAACTTTCGGTTTTTCTTCTGTTAAAGGAATTAAAACTTCAACTTTTGCAGCAGTACGCAAACCTTTCAACATATTTTCAATTTTTTGACGTTGCAAATATGGCATCAATTGTTCTTTTACAGCGTCCAAAGGTGGTGGCGTTTGAGGACGCGATTCTTCACGCATAATCACATGAAAACCAAATTGTGTTTGCACTGGTGTTTTGGTGTATTTGCCATTTTCCAAAGCGGCAACCGCATCTGAAAATGGTGCAACCATTTGTGCCGCTAAGAACCAACCTAAATCTCCACCGTTTTGCGCTTCTTTACCATCTAATGAAAGTTTGTCAGCCAATTTTTTGAAATCACCGCCTTTATCTAAATCAGCAATAATTTTTTTCGCTTCGGCTTCTGTTTTCACCAAAATGTGACGCGCTTTGTATTCTGTGCCTTTTTCAGCAGCGACTTTTGAGTCATATTCCGCTTTCACTTCCGCTTCTGTTACAGGATTTGCAGCGATAAAATTTTGCAAATCACTTTGTGATAATAACGCTTTACGAGCATCATTTAAGCGAGCGACGAATTCAGGATTCGTGTCCAAATGTTTTTGGGTTGCGTCTTGAATCAACAATTCGCGTTGAATTAACTCTTCAACCAATTTTTCTTTTGGAAAAGTTTGACCGTGACTACGAGTAGCAATTTCTTTTTCTAATTCTTCTAGCGCAGCTTTAGGAATATATTGACCGTTCACAACAGCAACAGCATCTGCTTTATCAACAGTTGGTGCAGCAGCTGTTACAGGTGCAGACGTTGCTGCAGTAGTGGCGGTATTTGCAGGTTTTTGATCACAACCTGTTATGGCTAAACCAGCGACCATTAAAGAGAGTAATTTAATTTTCATTTATTTGTTTCCTTTAGTTTCTTCAGTGGGAGTAAGGGCGTTAATGCCTAAAGCGTGAATTTCTTCTTTCATCATATCACCCAACGCGGCATAAATCAGTTGATGGCGTTGGACAAGTGTTTTCTTTTCAAATGCAGCACTCACAATCGTGACATTGTAATGACCGCCACCTTTGCGTGCGCCCGTATGACCTGCATGAGCAGCACTGCTATCAATAATTTCTAGCAACGACGGTTTTAATACAGTGGTTAAATTATGACGAATCGAATCTATAGTTTCTTTCATGATGGAAAAACTTGTTTAAAAGGTTTAACAACGACGCGAACATAAACACCCGCGTCCATATAAGGGTCAGCATTTGCCCAACTTTTTGCATCTTCAAGTGAGGCAAACTCTGCCACAATCAAACTTCCTGTAAAACCTGCTTCGGCTGGATTTTCAGAATCAATAGCGGGATGTGGTCCAGCAAGAATTAAACGTCCTGAATCTTGCAACGTTTGTAAACGCGCTAAATGCGCTGGACGTGCTGATTGACGTTTTGGCAAACTATCGGTGACATCTTCACTTATAATTGCATAAAGCATTTTTATGCCTCGCTATCGGGTAAATGTTTATAGAGAAAAATCATTTGAACAACGATAAACACTGCCATCATCGCTGGCACAATAAACGTTTTAAATGTGACCCAATCGTTAGTATCGTAATTAAACATGACATATACATTTAAACAGCCTACGCCGATGAAAAATGCCGCCCAACACAAATTCAATGTTTTCCAAATCGTCGCGGGCAACGTCAGTTGGCTCGACATCATGCGTTCGATAAATGGTTTTTTACCGATGAATTGACTACCTAAAAACGCGCCTCCGAATAGCCATTCGATAATAGATAATTTCCATTTAACGAATTGTTCATCGTGCAAAATCAATGTTAAACCGCCCATTACAACCACTAAAATCAACGTAATCCATTGCATCGTTTCCACTTTTCGATGTTTGTACCACATGAAAGCGACTTGCAAAATTGTGGCGATAATCACGACTGCTGTCGCGACGTAAATGTCGTAAAGTTTGAAGGCAATGAAAAAAAGTAAGATGGGGAAAAATTCAACCAGTTGTTTAATCATGAAATCGCGGTAAGTGATGGAATGAAAATGTGAACGGTTAAGGCGAAATCCCTAACGTGGACGGTATTGTAAAATCTTTGTCACGCAATGTATAGGCAGAATAATTCTGTTAAAATGCTGTAAGACCTTCTTTTTAAAAAATTGGAAACATCATGACATCAACGCAACAAACTGAATTAGAAGCCGCCGCCTTTCGCCGTTTAGTTTCACATTTGCAAACTCATACGGAAGTTCAGAATATCGACTTAATGATTACGGCAGATTTTTGTCGAAATTGTTTGTCGAAATGGCTTACTGCCGCCGCACAAGAGCAAGCTTTAGAATTGAATTACGAACAAGCTCGTGAAATGGTTTACGGTATGCCTTACGGTGAATGGAAAGATAAATTTCAAACGGAAGCTACGCCAGAACAACTTGCTGCTTATGCCGCAAAAAAACCACAGGAGTTATAAAAATGAGTGCGAAATATGATGCGTTATTTTCAGGCGTAATTGGACAAGACTACGATATGCTCAATTTAATTTGTCCATTGGCAACGAAAATGAGTCATTTGGTGGGCGAAACGTTAAAGGATTGCACCGACACGAAAACTGAAAAATTAAATGTCGTCGAATTGGGCGGTGGTACAGGAATCACGACATTGGCGATTTTAAATGCTAGCAAAAATACGCAAATTCTAAGCATTGACAACGAACCTGTCATGCAAAATCAAGCTAAAAAAAATCTTAATGCGTGGGTTGAATCAGGACAGCTTACGTTTTCGGAAAATGACGCACTTACTGCATTGCAAAATCTACCAAGTAACAGTGTTGATGTGGTTGTTTCGGCGTACACATTACATAATTTTTCAGATGATTATCGTGCCGAAGTGGTTGATGAAATTTTTCGTGTTTTAAAATCAGGCGGAGAATTTATAAATGGCGATCGTTATGGTTTAGACGATATTTCACAACACACACGCACGATTCAAGAAGAAGTGGCAGTTTATTTTCGTGTGTTAATTACTGAACAAAAATTGGATTTACTCGAACATTGGATTATTCATTTGTTTAACGACGAATCTGAAAATCATGTCATGCGTGAAACCGCAGCGTTGACACAACTCGATAAAGCAGGATTTCACGAAATTTATTTAACGCATCGTGTTGCTGTAAATGCTTTAGTTACAGCGGCTAAACCGTAAATGAAAACGACGCAATTTACTCATTTCAATGCCGCTGGTGATGCTCACATGGTTGATGTTGGTGATAAAGATTTCACTAATCGCATCGCTATTACGGAAGGTTTTATTTCATTAAAACCCGCGACATTAGAACTCATTTTACACGGCGGACATAAAAAAGGTGATGTTCTTGGAATTGCTAGAATTGCAGGAATTATGGCGAGTAAACGCACTGCTGATTTGATTCCATTGTGTCATCCCTTACCGTTAACACACGTTGAAATCATTCTCACGCCCGAAATCGAAAATCAGCGCATTCGTTGTCAAACTACTGCCAAGACATACGGACAAACAGGAGTCGAAATGGAAGCCTTAACTGCGACGCAAATTGCGTTGTTAACGATTTATGATATGTGTAAAGCGGTTGATCGCAGTATGGAAATTAACAGCGTGCGATTACTCGAAAAATCGGGTGGAAAATCAGGGAATTGGCGCGTAAACGACGCGATTTAACTTAAAAAATCACAGAGAAACTAATATGGCAATGACGATTTATGAATTAGCAAACGCTTGTGGCGCAAAGATTGAAGGTGGTAATGCTGAACAAATAATTACCGCTGCCAATGACATAACCAACGCGAAAATTGGGCAAGTAACGCAACTAACGCAGGTTCGTTATCGTCACCATTTGCAAACATCACAGGCTTCTGCGTGTTTTATTGCGAATGATTTTGAGGTTGATAATGTTCCCAAACACTTAGTTTTATTACGTTGTTCAGATCCTGAAATGGCATTTGTAAAAGCCGTTACTTTTCTGCATCCAAATACAGATTATTTCGCAACGATTTCAGCGCAAGCCGTTATTTCTGAAAACGCTGTTATTAATGAAAACTGCCACGTTGGTGCGTTTGTCGTCGTAAATGACGGCGTGGAAATTGGCGCGAATAGTGAAATTTTGGCAGGTGTTTATTTAGGGCAGAATGTCAAAATTGGCAAAAATTGCCGAATTTATCCGTATGCGGTGATTTATGACGGCTGTGAAATTGGTGACAACGTCATTATTCATTCGGGCGCGATTATTGGCGCAGATGGTTTTGGCTATAAATTTCGCAATGGACAACACGTTAAAGTGCCACAAATTGGGAATGTGGTGATTGGTGATGATGTTGAAATTGGCGCGAATACTTGCGTTGATCGTGGTGCGTTGGGCAATACAGTGATTGGTTCGGGTAGTAAAATTGATAATTTGGTGCAGATTGGACACAACAATAAAATCGGTCAACACGTCATTGTATGTGGTCAAGCAGGAATTTCAGGTTCATGTACGATTGAAAATTATGCGATTTTGGCGGGTAGTGCGGGGATTGCAGATCATGTCAAAATTGGGCAAGGTGCTGTTGTGATGGCACGAGCAGGTGTAGCGAATGATGTTGAATCGAAAACGCAAGTTTTTGGTAGTCCAGCAAAAGAAAAGCGAGTGGCATATCGTGAACAAGTTGCAATCAGTCAATTGCCTGATTTATTAAAAACGATTAAACGATTGGAAGAACGCGTAGCTGAATTGGAAGATTCTAAAGTCTAAAAACAACTTAGCCCGACTTTTGAATAATCAAGAGTCGGGCTAAAGTCACAACAAATAACTTTTAATTAAAAATTACTGAGTTCTGTTGTTTGAATGTTTGTTTTCGATTTTTTGGAAAACTTCTGCTTGGCTTTGTGCAACTGCACCGCTCGCTAAATGTTTAGTTTCATCAGATTTCAACATTAAAACTAAAACGATAGTAGTAGCAATCAAACCGCCGATGTAGAACCAAAAATAATCTTTTTCTTGTGTATCAGACATGGTTAAATCCTCAATAGTTATTATAATAATTTTCGTCTCTTTCTTCGAAGAGGTCGCCCTAAAACGACGGCATATTTTTATCACGAATTTAGGTGTCGTGTCAAAACCATAAATTTTAAAATTGAATTCTTAAGCGATTAAATTCCGTTAAATCCCTTTATGAATTCACTTAATATATCGTTCAATTTAACTTTTAACTCAGGCACTTTATGCCCCAAATTATTATCGCTTCTGCTTCTCCACGCCGCCAAGAGCTACTAAATCAAATCAACGTGCGGCATTTTGTGCAAATCGTCGATATAGATGAAACGCCATTATTTAACGAATCACCCACAAATTATGTACAGCGTTTAGCCGCAGAAAAAGCCGCAAGGTGTATCCAAAAATTTAACCCCAAATTGCCAGTGCTTGCCGCCGATACGACTGTCGTTTTAGGCAATCAAATTATGGGGAAACCACAAAATCAAAACGAAGCACTCTCCATGTTGCACCAACTATCGGGGAATACACATCAAGTATTTACAGCTATCGCTTTATTCGGAAATAAACAACACCATGCGTTAAGTGTGACTGAGGTAACATTTAAAACATTGTCTGAAACCGAAATCCTCGCTTATTGGCAAAGCGGCGAACCTATCGACAAAGCAGGAAGTTACGCGATTCAAGGTATAGGTAGCTTATTTATTGAACGAATTAACGGCAGTTTTTCTGGTGTCATGGGCTTGCCACTTTTTGAAACTGCACAATTATTAGCCCAAGAAGGCATTGAGTTACTTACATGAGTGAAGAAATTTTAATTAACGTCACGCCCCCAGAAACTCGTGTTGCAGTGATTGAAAATGGCGTATTGCAAGAGTTAATCATTGAGCGCAGTTGTAAAATTGGGCTGGTCGGTAACATTTACAAAGGAGAAGTTTGCCGAGTATTACCAGGAATGCAGGCAGCGTTTGTTGATATTGGCTTGCCGCGCTCTGCATTTTTGCATTTATCTGATTTGTGTCCACGAGAACTGGAAAAGAAAGGGTCAGCCAATATCGAACATTATCTGCGTGAAGGACAGCATATCGTTGTTCAAGTTTTTAAAGATCCACTTGGCAGTAAAGGCGCACGTTTAACAATGGATATTTCAATTCCATCGCGTTATCAAGTTTATATGCCATATTCGATGAATACAGGAATTTCTCAACGTATTGAATGTGTCGAAGAACGTACCCGTTTAAAAACGTGTTTAGAGCAATTCAAACAAGCCAATAATTGCGGAGGATTTATTGCAAGAACGGCGGCTGAATCGGTTGAAGAAACAGTTTTATTAGCAGACATGGAATTTTTGCTGAAATTATGGGAATCCATTAGTGCGAAAATTGCTACAGCAGCAGCCAAACAATTCATTCATAAAGATTTACCGCTTAGTATTCGTACCTTGCGTGATTTGTACCGCGAAGGCATTGAACGTATTC
Source organism: uncultured Pseudomonadota bacterium (assembly GCA_903847275.1). Classification (GTDB taxonomy): domain Bacteria; phylum Pseudomonadota; class Gammaproteobacteria; order Methylococcales; family Methylomonadaceae; genus UBA10906. Next base: position 14,929 of record CAINDC010000112.1, on the reverse strand, counting down.
GAGTGGATTCCAAAGAAACGTATGTGAAGTTAGTCGAATTTGCTGAAATTTTTGCCCCTGAAATTATTCCAGTGATTGAACATTACGCAGGTGATTGTCCTGTTTTCGACATTTACAGCGTTGAAGATGAAATTGAAAAAGCCTTAGCTCGAAAAGTAAAACTTAAATCAGGCGGATATTTGATTTTTGACCAAACTGAATCAATGACAACGGTTGATGTCAATACAGGTGGTTATGTAGGTGGTCGAAATTTAGAAGAAACTATTTTCAAAACTAATTTAGAAGCCGCGCAAGCGATTGCTCGACAATTAAGGTTGCGAAATTTGGGTGGTATTATCATCATTGATTTTATCGACATGAAAGGCGAAGAACACAGGCAACAAGTGTTGCAGGCATTGAATCGACATTTAGAAAAAGATCACGCAAAAACAAAAATTACTGAAGTATCTGTTTTAGGTTTGGTGGAAATGACGCGCAAACGCACACGCGAAAGTTTGGAACATATTTTATGTGAACCTTGTTGCGCGTGTGGTGGGCGAGGAGTTTTGAAAACGGCTGAATCAATTTGTTTAGAGATTTTTCGAGAAATTATTCGCGAAGTTAGACAATACAAAGTGCAGCAAATTTTAGTATTAGCATCGAATGAAGTCGTTGAATTATTGCTTGATGAAAAGGCGGATATGCTTTCAGATTTAGAAACGTTTTTAAGTGTTCAAATTAAATTTCGCTCCGAATCAGGCTACAACCAAGAACAATATGACGTGGTTTTATTGTAAATAACGTAATAAAAATTCTCGTGTTCGTTTCGCCATTCGCAGTACGGGAGCAGAACCACCCATTGCAACGGCATCGACTAAACAATACCACGCAGCGACACCACTTGGCGGATTACCTTGAGGCAAACCTAAAACGGGATCAATGGCTGCCCATTGCCATGTTCCAACTGCTGTACCGATTAGTTCCAACCAAGTCGTAATAAAAAATGCCGCTAAATAAACCAGCGGCGAACGTCCTTTGAACAAATAAAATAAAAAAACTACAAACAATAATGCACCCACAAAATCGCCTTGTGTTGCAAATGTAATTCCCCACAACGACCACGCGCCACAAACTGCAACGACAAAATAGGCAATTTGCCGTGCATATCGCACAAATAAACCAGAACGTCCCAATGCCACGGCGGTTAAATAAACCATGCCGTGACCCGCAGGAACATAAGCGGGAACATTATGAAAACGATATGTATATCCACCCATAAACGGCGATGCGAAGTGTTCACCAATCGTCGCGAATAACACTGCAATTAAGACTTGGACACGAATTTCTTTGTTTTCACCGAGCAACCAACCAATCAAAAATACCCAACCACTGACACCCAAAGCATTTTGTTTTTCCAATGTCGCATCGGCATCGGTAATTAAACACACGGCAACACAAAAAAATGTAAATGCTGCAATGTAATAATCACGATAGTTGTGAGGATGAAGATTTTTTTGTGGAGGAAAATAACGGAACATTTAAACGCTCTAACAAGCAAAAGGAGAATGAAAGCGTTGAAGTCTAGCATTGAGATGCGGCTTTTCATAGCGTGTTTATAGCCTGTAAAAGGCTAAACCGTTATGATATGTTCTACTTTCACTTTGAACCTTTTGCCCTAAATTCACTATGAACACACTAAAGTTTCTCAATTGTCTTTTGTTAAGTCTATTTTTACTGAGCGGAATAGTTGGTTGTGCTGAGAATGCCAAGCACGAAAGCACGGGCGAGTATTTTGACGACACCATTTTGACAACTAAAATAAAATCCACATTTTTGGGCGATTCACGTTTAAAAATGCTCGACATTAACGTCAAAAGTTATAAAGGCACTGTCCAATTAAGTGGCTTTATTGATAGTCAAAAAGAAGCCGATCGTGCCGTACAATTAGCTCGAACAATCAAAGGTGTCAAAGCCGTCAACAATAGCCTTATCATAAAATAATTCATGACAGATTCTCTAAAACTCCCTATTGAAACCTTAAAAGCCACCATCGATTTAAGTGCGATTGATTTCACTGCGCCATTAGATTCACAAGCAGCGATTTTAGGGCAGGAACGCGCTCAATCTGCTCTTGAATTTGGTATTGCGATGTCGAATTCAGGTTATAACATTTTTGTCATGGGCGAAACAGGTTCGGGACGTTTATCGATGATTATGCAGTATTTAAATAATCTTGCACCTAATCATTCTGCGCCATCGGCGTATGCGTATGTTGATAATTTTGATAATTCGCGTGAGCCAATCGCGATTCAATTACCCGCTGAAAATGGACAGGATTTTTGCAAAGCGATTGAAAACTTAATCACTAATGTACTTGCGACATTTCCTGCTGCGTTTGAAAATCCCAGTTATCAACAGAAAAAAACGGTCATTGAACGCCAATTTGTTCACATTTACCGTGATGCAACTGAACGTGTTGATGAACAAGCACGAAAATTAGGTATTGGTTTATTTTCTGAAAATGACACGTTTAATTTCTTGCCATTATGCGACAACAAACCGATGCGTGATGATGAGCTATCGGCATTATCTAGCGAAGATAGGGACGTATTTAAACAATGTATTGAAGAATTGGAAGATTGTTTAAGTGAGGCGTTGTTAGAATTACCGCAGTGGCGCAGGGAGCTTGCGGCATCAATGACGCAACTCAATAACGATACCATTGATGTAGCGATTGAACCGTTATTTGACGAACTGAATGCACGTTATGAAGGCATTGAAGATGTTGTGACGTATTTGGCGGAGGTGAAAAAAAATCTACGTTTGACGATTAACGATTTTTTGATGCCTGTTTCGGCAAATGAACCCATTGAACGTGATCACACGTTAAAGCGGTTGATTATGGAACAATATGTACCAAACATTTTGATTGATTACAAACAAGATAGCGGTGCGCCTGTCATTTATGAAACGCATCCAACGTATCAAAATTTATTTGGGCGTGTCGAATATGCCAACGATCAAGGAACGCTTGTACCGCATTATCGTCGTATTTGTGCGGGCGCGTTGCACAAAGCAAATGGCGGTTATTTGATTTTAGATGCCGAAAAAGTGCTGAATTATTCATTTGTTTGGGAAGGTCTGAAACGCGCATTGAAATCGGGTTGCATCGAAATCGAATCGCCGTACACCGAACAAAGCGCGAATACGATTACGCTTAAACCTGAAGTCATTCCGTTGAATGTGAAAATCATTTTGGTGGGCAATTGCGATATTTATTATTTGCTGGAATCGATGGACGATGAATTTAATGAATCGTTTCGAGTATTGGCAGATTTTGATTATCGGATTCCCCGTACACCAGCGACGATGCAACATTTTGCACAATTGATGCAAAAACAAGCCACTGACGCGAAAACACGTCCTCTCACGCAAGCCGCAATCGAAAGACTTATTGAACACAGTTGCCGATTAGCGGAAAGTCAGCAGTATTTTTCGGCATGTATTAACGATGCGTTGGAAATTATTGGCGAAGCGCAATTGTTTGCGACGAAAAGCAAAAGTGAAAACATTGACCGAATTCAAATTGAAGAAGCATTAAATGCGCGGGAATATCGCAACGGGCGTGTATCACAAACTATTTTAGAAGAAATGCTTGATGGTACAATTTTGATTGATACCGATGGCGCGAAGATTGGAAAAATAAACGGGTTAACAGTTTTGGATATGGGGGGTAGTAGTTTTGGTACACCAGCTCGCATTAGCACTACCGTTTATCCAGGTTCACGCGGTATTATTGATATTGAACGCGAAGCCGAATTGGGACAATCGTTGCACACAAAAGGTGTGATGATTTTGACGGGTTATTTAGGGCATCGTTACGCGCAACAATTTCCATTGGCTATTTCTGCCAGCATTGCACTTGAACAATCTTATGGGCATATTGACGGCGATAGCGCGTCGTTAGCGGAATTGTGTAGTTTGATTTCAGCGTTAACACGCACGCCAATTAAACAAAATTTTGCGGTCACAGGTTCGATTAACCAATACGGAGAAGTTCAAGCGATTGGTGGCGCGAATGAAAAGATTGAAGGCTTTTTTAGACTTTGCCAAGCACGCGGTTTAGATGGGTCGCACGCGGCGATTATTCCAGCAGCAAATAAACGCAATTTAATGTTAAAGCAAAACGTGTTAGATGCAGTTGAAGCGGGATTGTTTTCGATTTATGCCGTAAATACGGTCGATGAAGCGTTGGAATTATTGACGGGTGAAGTTGTTGGTATGCTCGATGCAGATGGCAATATACTCGAAGAAAGTTTGAACTTTAGAGTGATTGCGCGATTGAAAGAAATTTCTGAATTGAGTGACGATGACGACAAAGAAAGTGAAAATTAGATTTGAACGTCAAACCACGCTAAAACTTTAATCATTCCAAAATAAGCGAAGGCGGTGACAATACAAGCCGCCGTCAGACTTAACCAAAAATTTACACCAATGCGAAGTAAAAGCGGCAGTACGATAAATAATGCTAACGATGGTAAAACTAGCCAAAAGATTCCTTGTGAAAGGGCGGCAATTTTCTGAATATCGCCCGAATCTAAATATAACCAAACAAATGCAAATAAAGACGTGAGTGGAATCGATGCTAACGCTGCGCCTAAAAAAGAATTTCGTTTGGCTAATTCAGAAATTGCTACTAAAAGCGTTGCCGAAATCATGATTTTTAACGCATATTGCGTCATCGGCGACATTCAATAAGTTCGCGCTTTTGGCGGAATCATTTCAACGTCATCGGTGAGCGTGTACAAATGCACAGGACGATAATCAATTTTCACCTCGTCTTTTTGCAACCAAGTCAGCGTATGTTTAAGCCAGTTTTTGTCGTCACGATTAGGATAATCTTCTCGCGCATGACCGCCCCGACTTTCGTGACGATTAGCTGCAGCGTGAATCGCAACCGTTGCTTGTGAAAGTAAATTATCGAGTTCCAATGCTTCGACTAAATCAGTATTCCAAATCAACGAACGGTCGGTTAAACCTAAATTTTCAAATGATTCACGCACCGATTTCATTTCAGCTACACCTTCATCTAATGTCGTTTGCGTTCTAAAAACAGCGGCTTTACTTTGCATGGTTTTTTGCATCGCGGAACGAATTTCAGCAGTTTTTAAATCGCCGTTTGCCTGACGAATGCGTTCAAATCGTGCTAACGCTCCAGCGTAACACGTTGGGTTTAGTTCTAAATGCGGTTGATTCGGCGAAATCAATTCGGCACAACGCAATGCAGCTGCACGTCCAAAAACAACTAAATCCAACAACGAATTTGAACCCAAACGATTTGCACCGTGAACTGAAACACAAGCCGCTTCGCCAATTGCCATTAAACCATTGACAACTTTGTCGGGATTTTCGCCATCTAATGTCACGACTTCCGCGTGATAATTGGTTGGAATACCGCCCATATTGTAATGAACGGTTGGCAGAACAGGAATCGGTTGTTTCGTCACATCGATACCCGCAAAAATCCGTGAAGTTTCAGAAATTCCAGGTAAACGTTCGTGAAGTAGGGCAGGGGGCAAATGTTCGAGGTGCAAATAAAGATGGTCTTTCAATGCACCAACACCACGTCCTGCATGAATTTCCATTGTCATGGCGCGACTTACTACGTCGCGTGACGCTAAATCTTTGGCATTGGGCGCGTAACGTTCCATAAAACGTTCGCCTTCAGAATTGGTTAAATAACCACCTTCACCGCGTGCGCCTTCCGTGATTAAACAGCCTGCGCCGTAAATTCCCGTTGGATGAAATTGGATGAATTCCATATCTTGCAACGGCAAACCTGCGCGTAAAATCATCGCATTACCATCGCCTGTGACAGTGTGTGCAGACGTACACGAAAAATACGTTCGACCATAACCACCAGTCGCTAAAATGGTGGCGTGTGCTTTGAACAAATGCAACGAACCATCGTCTAAACACCATGCAATGACCCCGCGACATTCGCCATTTTCCATGATTAAATCGAGGACAATGTATTCCACGAAAAATTCGGCATGATGTTTTAAAGCTTGCTGATAAAGCGTGTGCAAAATGGCGTGACCCGTTTTATCGGCGGCGGCACAAGTGCGTTGTGCTTGACCTTCGCCATAATGTGTCGTCATTCCACCAAAAGCGCGTTGATAAATTTTACCTTCGGCAGTCCGTGAAAATGGCACACCATAATGTTCCAGTTCAATCACAGCTGGAATCGCTTCGCGGCACATATATTCAATCGCGTCTTGATCACCAAGCCAATCGGAACCTTTCACCGTGTCGTAAAAATGAAATCGCCAATCGTCTTCGCCCATGTTTCCTAATGCTGCGCTGATGCCACCTTGTGCGGCAACCGTGTGGCTACGAGTGGGAAAAACTTTGGTGAGGCACGCGGTTTTTAAGCCTTTTTCAACCGTGCCAAGCGTGGCGCGTAAACCTGCGCCACCCGCGCCTACAACAATTACGTCGAATTCGTGGACAATCATTTATTCAGAATGGCGGGGAGTTTCAGCAGAACGCATGAATGAAATAGGTGCATCATCTTCGTTGTCGAAACTGACCATTTCCCAAGCATCTTTGTTTTCAAGTAACGCGCGTAACAACAAATTATTTAAACCATGTCCCGATTTATGCCCTGTAAATTCACCGATTAAACTGTGACCCAACAAATATAAATCACCAATCGCGTCGAGAATTTTGTGTTTTACAAATTCGTCAGCGTAACGCAAGCCATCTTCATTGATTACTTTATTGTCATCAACCACAATCGCATTATCTAAACTGCCACCTAACGCTAAATTGTTTTTTTGTAACGATTCAATATCTTTCATGAAGCCAAACGTTCGCGCTCGACTGACTTCACGCACAAAGGTGGTTGATGAAAAATCCATCGTGGCGGTTTTAACATGGTTTTCAAATGCAGGATGCTCAAAATCAATCGTGAAAGTTACTTTGAAACCATCAAATGGTTCAAAAGCAGCCCATTTATCCCCATCTTCAACACGAACAGCGTGTTTGATACGAAGATATTGTTTTGGATTGTCTTGCTCTTGCACACCAGCGGATTGCAATAAAAATACAAAAGGACCTGCACTGCCATCCATAATTGGAATTTCTGCTGCTGTCACATCAACAATTGCGTTATCAATACCTAATCCTGCAAATGCAGAAAGTAAATGTTCAACAGTTGATATTTTTACATCACCAAAAACTAACGTTGTTGAAAGCGTGGTTTCACCTACATTTTCAGGCGTGGCTTGAATGGTGACTGGCGTTTCTAAATCAACGCGCCGAAAACAAATGCCCGTATTAGGTTCTGCTGGATGCAATGTTAAATAAACTTGCTCGCCTGTATGTAAGCCTACGCCTGTAGCTCGAATGGTATTTTTTAGAGTGCGTTGTTTAATCATGACGTGAATTACCCGTTAAAAAATAACGCGCCTTACGAGCGCGTTAGTTAGCGTTGAGTGCAGACCAAAAACCTGCGTGTGTGCAGATTAGTCCGCTTGTCTTCTTAAAAACGCTGGAATATCTAAGTAATCAATGTCGCCACCTTGTTTTGGTTGTGCGCCAAAACGGTTTTCGCGACCTTCGGTGCGGGCAGTTTGTGCAGAATGCTGACGCATAACGGTAGGTTTATCCAAACCGTCATAATTTGCTGGTCCACCTGCGATGTGACGTGCATTTTTCACAGGGATTTTTACTTCAACAGCAGGTGATCCCATACCAGTCGCGACAACCGTTACTTTAAGTTCGTCATCTAATTCAGGGTTGATTGATGTTCCAATTTTAATAGTTGCATCTTCTGCTGCGAAAGCATGAACAATTGCGCCAACTTCATCAAATTCAGCCAACATCATGCTTGCGCCAGAGATGTTCACTAAAATTCCGCGTGCGCCTTTTAAATTAATATCTTCAAGCAATGGGCAAGCAATCGCTTTTTCAGCCGCTTCACGCGCACGATGTTCACCTGTCGCAATACCTGTTCCCATAATTGCCGCGCCCATGTCAGACATAACCGTGCGAACGTCAGCAAAATCGACGTTAATCATACCTGGGTGAACAATTAAATCTGTAATTCCTTTAACCGCGTCTAACAAGACATTATTAGCAGCTTGGAACGCATCAACCAGTGATACTTTATTGCCTAAAACAGGCAATAATTTTTGGTTTGGAATGGTGATTAACGAATCAACATAGCGTTCTAATTCGATAATGCCTTTTTCTGCGGCATCTTGTTTTTTCTTACCTTCAAATGCGAAAGGTTTTGTGACAACTGCGACGGTTAAAATTCCCATGCTACGAGCAATTTCAGCAACCACTGGAATCGCGCCTGTTCCTGTGCCACCGCCCATGCCAGCAGTCAAAAATACCATGTCTGCACCTTCCAACACTTCCCGAATGCGAGCTTTATTTTCTTCCGCAGCTTGACGACCAACTTCTGGGTTTGTACCTGCGCCCAAACCTTTAGTTAATTCCACGCCCAATTGAATAATTGTGCCGAAATTTAATTTGCGTAATGCTTGTGCGTCGGTATTTGCACAAATGAATTCCACGCCTTCAATATGATTTCCAGCCATGTGGCTAACAGCATTATTACCACCGCCGCCGATTCCAATAACTTTAATTACCGCGCTCTCACTATAAGTGTCGATTAATTCAAATGTGTCTTTCATGTCTAATTTTCCTTGGATTTTGTATGTTGTTTAGAATGTGTTTTATAGTTGTGTGTTTTTAAAAATTGCCTTGAAACCAATTTTTTATTTTTGAAACAAGCGAACCACCGCTGTCATGATCAGCAATATGATGCAACCCTTGTTGTTGATGATGGTCGCGTCCATACATCAATAAACCTACGCCTGTTGAATGAATTGGATTTTTAACAACCTCTGTTAATCCACTAACATTTTGTGGGCTGCCAACTCTAACGGGCATGTGAAAAATTTCTTCAGCCAGTTCGATTAAACCCCAAACTTGTGAGCTACCACCTGTTAAAACGATACCTGCTGCAATTTGTTCTTCGTAACCAACGCGACGCAATTCAGATTGTACTAATAGCATCAATTCTTCATAACGTGGTTCAATAATATCTGCCAATGTTTGGCGTGAAATTCTACGAAATGGTTTGTTATCGCTGATGCTTGGTACTTCAATTTCGTCGTCGTCATCGTTCAATAATTTTGTCATTGCACAGGCATAACGCTGTTTAATTTCTTCTGCACTTAATGTCGGTGTGCGTAAAGCAACCGCAATGTCATTTGTGACTTGATCACCTGCGATTGGAATAACAGCGGTATGCTTAATGGCTCCTTCGACGTAAACAGCAATATCAGTTGTTCCTCCGCCAATATCAATTAAACAAACGCCGAGTTCTTTTTCATCTTCTGTTAAAACAGAATGGCATGATGCAAGCTGTTCCAACACAATATCATCAACGTCTAAACCACACTTACGAATACATTTAATGATATTTTGCGATGCACTGACGCTACTAGTAACGATATGAACTTTTGCTTCCAAACGAATACCCGACATTCCAATTGGCTCTTTAATGCCTTCTTGAGTATCAATGATAAATTCTTGTGGCAAAATGTGTAACACTTTTTGATCTGCGGAAATTGCTACCGCTCTTGCAGAATCAATGACACGATCAATATCGTATTGCGTGACTTCTTTATCTTTAATCGCCACAACGCCTAGAGAGTTTCGGCTACGAATATGACTCCCTGCAATTCCCGCAAAAACAGATTTGATTTGGCAACCCGCCATCAATTCCGCTTCTTCAATAGCTCGTTGTATCGATTGCACGGTGGTTTCTAAATTGACCACCACACCTTTTTTCAAACCTCGTGAAGGGGTTGAGCCAAAACCAATGACTTCAAGATGACCATCACCTGTCAATTCACCTACGATTGCCGCGACTTTTGACGTGCCAATATCAAGTCCGACGATTAAATTACGTTCTGTTTTTTTTGCCATTTTTTACTCTGTTGCAGCCTATTTTTATCTATTTGCAGCTTGCGCGGCGGGTAAGTTTTTCCAATCTATAATTTTTGTATCTGGTTTCCATGATACCGCATAACCGTTAGGGTAGCGCAAATCTACTACAGCCATTGCATTGATTTGTTCGCGTCCTAAAACATCCAATGTTTTCATAAAACGTTGTAATTTTTTTAACTGGTCATTACGACCTAACAAGATTTCCAACCCCGTTGTGAGTTTGATTTTCCAAGCCCAACGGTTGTTAATACTAAATTCTGACATACTCATTTCGTGGTCTGATAACGCTGTATTGACACCTTTCATAATTTCTAACGATTTTATTTCTTGACCTTCAACCCCATAAAGAATTGGGTAATTTTCAAATAGCATAATATCAGTTGGTTTAATAATGTCACCCCCATTATTTAACAGCGCCTCATTACCCCAACGAACAACTGGATGTTTTTCTTTAATTTTAATTGATAAGGTATCTGACCAAACACGATTAACCGTTGCATTTTCAACCCAAATCATTTGCGTCAATGTGTCATGAATCATTTGTAAATCAGCATCAAAAAAACCAACATGAACTAAAGGTTCTAATGCAGTTTCAATTTCATTTTTACTAAGATGCTGAAATTCGCCACCAACTTTTACGTGTTTAATGGGAACAATTTGCTTCACAGCATAAACTAAGCTCGTAAATAACGCCATAATGACAATGATTTTTGCTAAACGCACAGTTATTTCCGAATACTCGTTTCAAGAATTCGCCACACGAGTTCATTAAAATTTATCCCCGCTTGTTTCGCCGCCATCGGCACTAAACTATGATCTGTCATGCCTGGAACGGTGTTAACTTCAATCAATTGAACTTGCCCATTTTGGTCAATGAAAACATCGACTCGCGCCCAACCTTCAACACCAATAATATCGCTCGCTTGTAATGCTAATTCTTGCAGCTGTTTTTCTTGTTCAGCATTCAAACCACAAGGACAATGATATTGCGTCGTGGTCGAATTATATTTTGCTTCGTAATCATAAAATTCACGCGGTGTTTCTAAACGAATTACAGGTAACGCTTCACCTTGCAAAATCCCAACCGTGTATTCATCGCCCGTCACCCACGCTTCGGCATAAACTTCGCAGTTGCATTCGAGTGCGATTTTTAATGCTTCAACTAATTCTTCACGATTTTTCGCTTTGCTCATGCCAACGCTTGAACCTTCAAGTGATGGTTTTACGATAATCGGGAAACCTAACGCTTCGATACACGTATCAATATCGTTTTCGGTTTTCAAAACAAACCAATCGGGTGTCGGTAAATTCGCACCACGCCAGCACAATTTGGTGCGTAATTTATCCATGGCTAATGCAGACGCTAAAACGCCACTGCCTGTGTAGGGCAAATTCAAAACTTCTAATATGCCTTGCAAAACGCCATCTTCGCCGCCGCGTCCATGAATGATATTAAAAACTCTATTCACTTTTAATTTCGCCAACGTGTTAATCACGTTATCTTTCACATCCATTACAATCGCTTCAACGCCTCGAGCAACTAAAGCCGCATGAACTGCTGCGCCACTTCGCAATGATACTTCGCGTTCTGCCGAATTACCGCCCATCAAAACTGCGACCGTGCCAAAATCTTCGGCACGTTCGATTTTTTGTTTTGTGTTTAATTTTTCACCCACGATGCACACCTCCGTTTGTAAATGGATACCGTATTTTTGCGCGACTTGTGCTTGAACGTAAGCAATCATTTGTTCAATGTTTTCTGCCGTTGCGCCACCTGCGTTAATAATAAAATTCGCGTGTTTTTCAGAAACTTGTGCGCCACCAATTTTAAAACCTTTTAATCCTGACACTTCAATTAAACGGGCGGCAAAATCACCTTTGGGATTTTTGAAAACGGAACCACAACTCGGTTGATTAGTTGGTTGTGAATTAGCGCGTTTTGCCAGCAACGCTTTTATATTTTGTTGGCTTTCGCTGGTGTCGCCTTTTTGTAATTTTAAGGTTACCGCTAAAAACCATTCGTCACTTTTCAAATTAACGTGGCGATAACTGATTTCAAATTCATTTGTAAATTTTGTGAAAATTGCGCCGTGACGATTTAACATTTCAACACTTTCAACAATCGCCCATGTTTCGCCGCCGAATGCGCCCGCATTCATTTTTAAAGCGCCGCCCATTGTGCCAGGAATACCTGCTAAAAACTCTGCACCGACCAAACCTTGTTCAGCACAAAATTTTGCAACTAACGCACACGGCACGCCTGCTTCAATGTAAATTGTTTCGTCGTTGATGCGTTCACAGATTTTCAAACGATTTTTTGTGTTAATAACCGTACCGCGAATTCCTCCGTCACGAATCAACAAATTACTGCCTAAACCCATCCAAAACAATGGTTCATTTTTGGGTAGATTTTGAATAAATTGAATCAAATCCGCTTTGTCAGCAGGTTGATAAAATTTATCAGCAACGCCACCAACGCGCCAACTGGTGTAGTTTGCAAGTGGTTCGTTATAACGAATTTGTCCAGTCGTTTGGCTCACGATTTAAACCGCCAATTCCTGCAAAAGTAACTGAGGCAACTGTGTTGCAATTTGTCCAACATTTCCTGCGCCCATTGTTAAAATCACATCATTTTCGTGAATAATGCCAACGAGTAATTTTGGCAAATCTTCCCAATGTTCTACAAAAATTGGATCTACTTGACCACGCAAACGAATCGCGCGACTTAATGAACGTCCGTCTGCACCAGTAATTACGCTTTCGCCTGCTGAGTAAATATCCATCAAAATCAGCACATCCACACCCGCCAAAACTTGCACGAAATCTTCAAATAAATCACGGGTTCGCGTGTAACGATGCGGCTGAAAAATAATAATTGAACGACGTGATGGATATGCTTGTTTCAAAGCTTCCAACGTCGCGGCAACTTCACGCGGATGGTGACCGTAATCATCAACAAATGTCACCACGCCATTTTTAACAGGGAAATCACCTTGAATTTGGAAGCGTCGCCCAACACCTTTGAAAGCATTCAAACTGCGTTGAATCGCGTAATCATCTACACCCAATTTTGTTGCCACCGCAATTGCAGCGAGAGAATTCAACATATTGTGCCAACCAGGCATATTTAATGTAACTTCAAGTGGCGCGTAATCGCCACGACGTTGCACTGTAAAATGCGTGTACATACCATCTTGACGAATGTTTGTAGCACGGAAATCTGCTTTTTCATGCACGCCGTAAGTCATCATCGGTTTTGAAAGCGACGGTAAAATTTCACGCACACCTTCATCGTCCAAACACAAAACGGCTAATCCGTAAAAAGGCAAATGATGCAAAAATTCAACAAACGTTTCTTTCAAACGCGAGTAACTATTTTCATACGTTTCCATGTGGTCGTGGTCGATGTTAGTCACAATCGCAATCATCGGCTGCAAATACAAAAACGACGCATCACTTTCGTCCGCTTCGGCAACTAAATAATTACCCGAACCGAGTTGCGCGTTTGTTCCAGCGCTGTTCAATCGTCCACCGATAACAAACGTTGGATCTAAGCCGCCTTCAGCAAGTAAACTCGCAGTTAAACTGGTCGTCGTGGTTTTTCCATGTGTTCCCGCAACCGCGATTCCGAATCGAAAACGCATCAATTCCGCGAGCATTTCAGCGCGAGGAATCACAGGAATTCGTTGTTGATAGGCTTCATCGATTTCAGGATTTGAACGGTCTATTGCACTCGAAATCACAACTACGTCAACTTGCGTCACGTTTTCGCGCTGATGTCCGATGGTGATTTGAATCCCTAGTTCGCGCAATCTGTCGGTTGTGCTGCTAATTTTAATGTCTGAACCCGATACGCTGTAGCCCAGATTTAGCAACACTTCTGCGATGCCGCTCATGCCTGTGCCACCGATTCCGATGAAATGAATGTGTTTGACGGTGCCTAAAGGATTGTCGGGGAAGTTCATTTTTTTGCCTCTGAAATACAAAAGTTCGCAACAGTTTCAGTTGCATTTAAATAAGCGAGTGACCTAGCGATTTCTCGGCGTTGCGCTAAGTTTTCGCAAAGTGTTTCAATTTGTTGTGCTAAGTTTTCAGCCGTCAAATCACTTTGTTTTAATAAAATTGCCGCGCCTGATTCGGTTAGATATTTTGCGTTGGCGGTTTGGTGGTCGTCAATTGCATTCGGTAATGGAATGAAAATCGCGGGAATGCCCATTGCGGCAACTTCGCTGATTGTCATTGCGCCTGCTCGACAAATAATTAAATCCGCCCATGAATACGCCGTCGCCATGTCGTCAATAAACGCGCTGGTTTCGGCATTTAAATTTAATTTTTTATAATTTTCAACGACTTGATTTTGCATTGCCGTGCCAGTTTGATGACGAACTTGCACCGCATTTGTTAATAACGCAATTGCATTCGGCACGTTGTCATTTAACGCTTTTGCACCTTGACTGCCACCAACGATTAAAATTTTTAGTATTTCATTTTGTATCAAACCGTTTTGATTTACTGAATCAACAAAACTTTTTCTTAATGGATTCCCCGTACAAATCGCTTCAAATTTCGGCGCAAAACTATTCGGAAAACCTTGTAAAACTTTCGTGGCAATTTTTGCCAACAAACGATTGGTTGTTCCGACAACACAATTTTGTTCATGAATAATTAACGGAATTCCTAAAACTTTCGCCATCAATCCACCAGGCGCGGCAACAAATCCGCCCATGCCTAACACGACATCAGGCTTGCGCTGTTTCAAAATTTTTCGTGCTTCGGCACAGGATTTTGCAAGTTTGAAAATCGCTGAAAATTTGCTCAAAATTCCTTTGCCTCTCACACCCGAAACCGAAAGCCAGTTGATTTCAATCCCTGCTTCAGGAATTACACGACTTTCTAAACCAGATTTTGTACCTAACCA
>CAINDC010000111.1 GCA_903847275.1 uncultured Pseudomonadota bacterium | reverse complement strand
GTTCGCACTATTGGTCTGGCTCGAGCAAAAGTCAAAATTGGCATGATGAATTTGGTCTACAACATGGTTCGTCTAGTGCAATTGATTACACTCGACAAAAAACAAAATTACGGGAAAGTTGCGCCTATTGCAGTTTAAAACACAAAAAAATGCTTCAAAAGGATCAAAATAACAACAAAACCAGCTATTTCATAAAATTTCAGCTCCAAATTTTAGCATGGAAATTTTGACGAAATGTTCTGCTCTATTTTTAGAGATTTCCTTGATTTTGCCATGAGAATTATTGGACGATTCAGTTTTAAGATACAAGGACTAAAGATTGCCATATTTTTGGTATTTATGCACCAACACCTTAAACACATGAAAATAAAAACTAGATTGTTATCAATCATGCTTTCACAAACCTTAGTGATTATGCTGATTACACTGGGCGTTACTTCATATCTCACCAAAAACGCCTTAGAATCTGCGGCAACTGAAAAACTCAATCTCATGCTAGAAAGTAGACATAATGCTTTAACTCGTTGGTCTGATGCACTTTATGCTGAAATGTCTATTCTTTCAACGTCACCAACAACTGTTGTTTTACTTCAAAATTTAAGTGATGAATTTTCTAAATTAGGCCATAATGTTCAAACGCTGCTGCAACAAAATTATCCCGCAAATGGTGCAGAATATTTGCTTATTAACAACGCCTCAACTGCCCTCGCCACTTACGACAAAATTCAACATCAAGCCACACAATTTTTAATGCGTCGCCATGATATTTACGATTGGGACGATATGTATTTAATTGATATTAAAGGTAACGTGGTTTTTAGTTTGAGGCATGAAGCCGATTTTGCGACCAATTTACGTTCAGGCGTTTGGCAAAATTCTGGACTCGCGCAAGCGGTTGTACCGCTACTTGATAATGCTGTTTCAGGACAGCTCAATTTTTCAGATTTTAGTAAATACGAACCAAAGAAAATGCTGCCAGCAGGTTTTATTGCAATGCCTGTTTTTGATAACGAGAAACATCAATTGATTGGTGTGGTTGCGATTCAATTACCTATCACACAAGTTAATGCGCTGGTCATGGATAAAACAGGCATGGGCGAAACGGGTGAAGTAATTATTGTTGGTAAAGATGGTTGGATGCTTAGTGATTCACGCTTTAAAAAAGAAAGCACCATTTTAAAACAGCAGATAAAAACCCTTCCCTCTGAAACAGTCTTAGCGGGTAAAACAGAAACACTTGTTGCGCCCGATTATCGGGGCATTGAAATTTTAGCAAGTGTTAAACCTTTCATTCCTTTTGCAAAAGAAGACAGTAATCAAGTACGTTGGGGCGTTATTGCAAAAATGGAACGTTCTGAAATTCTGCGTGAATACGAAAATTTGCAACGTGTTTTGCTTGCCGTTGCAAGCGTATTAATTTTTCTAACCGTTGGATTGAGCATTTGGGGTGGTCGCTCAATTTCTCGTCCACTTTCATCAATTACCGATGCGCTCACTCGTTTAGCTAAGGGTGAACAAATCGAAGTTCCTGAATTAGAACGCACTGACGAAGTTGGTGAGATTGCCAAAGCCGCCGAAACATTCCACGTTATTACTCAACAGGTGGAACACGAACATTGGTTACGCGAAAACGTATCCATTTTAACCAGTACCGTTTCCGCTGAAAGCACGATTGAGCAAGCCACAAATAAAGTTTTGCATTTGCTGTGCAATTTATTATCAATTCCCGTTGGGACAATTTATTTACTCGCTGGAAATGGCATTTATCGTCGTGTTACAACACACGGTCTAGCACGAAGTAATCAATCTGAAACAACGTTTGAAACAGGAATTGGTTTGCTTGGACAATGTGTAAAAAGTAATCAAGCCATTATTTTATCGCCAGTGCCAGCAGGTTTAACAATTATTAGCACGGGACTCGCTGAATTTTCACCACAAGAGCTAATTATTTATCCCATTCCGTACAAAGACAAAGTGCTTGCCGTTTTTGAATTAGCCGCAACGGCAATGCTCACCACCAAACAACATCAATTTCTCAAAGCAGCTTCCGAAGCATTAGGGCTACATTTTGCAAATTTACAAGCCGCTGAACATAATGCGGTTTTGTTGATTGAAGCGAGCAAACAAGCCGCCGAACTTAGTGCAAGTTCACATTATGCAAGAAGTTTGATTGAAGCGAGTTTAGATCCACTCGTTACAATTAGCATTGATGGCAAAATTATGGACGTAAATGCCGCGACGGAAAACGTCACAGGCGTTAAACGTGATGAATTAGTTGGCAGTGATTTTTGCGACTATTTCACTGAGCCAGAAAATGCACGAAATGGTTATAAAGAAGTTTTTGCAAACGGATTTGTCAGCGATTACGAGCTTGCTATTCGCCATGCAAACGGCAAAATTACGGATGTGGTTTATAACGCCAGTCTTTATTACGATAGCAAAGGTGACGTAGCGGGAATTTTTGCCGCTGCGCGTGATATTACTGAAAAGAAAATTGCCGAACAAAAAACGCTTGAGCAACAAGAATTGCTGCAACAAAGTAACGCTGAATTGCAGGCATTTACCGAAGAATTACGCGGACAATCGGAAGAAATGCGCTCGCAAAATGAAGAATTGCGTTCAAGCCAAGAAGAACTCCGCGCTCAACAAGAAGAAACGTTGCTCAAAAATCATTTACTTGAAACGCAAAGCAAGCAGCTTGAAGAATTCATTGCAGAATCTAAAACCAAAGCGGAAGAATTGAAACGCTCAAATCAATATAAATCCGAATTTTTAGCAAATATGTCGCATGAATTACGCACGCCGTTAAACAGTATTTTGATTTTATCGAAAAATTTGGCGGAAAATGATGAGCATAATTTGAATGACGATCAAATTGAATCAGCAAGCGTTATCAGTGAAAGCGGCACGCAATTACTAACATTGATTAACGATATTTTAGATTTATCGAAAATCGAAGCGGGTAAATTAGAATTATCCAAAGAAACCTTTCCGCTAACAGACATGATGACTTATTTGCGGCGAGTCTTTTTACCGCAATCTGAAAAGAAACACTTACAGTTTGAAATTGAAATTGCTCACGATGTTCCAGAGTCAATTTACACCGACAAACAGCGTCTAACACAGATTTTGACCAACTTGCTCACGAACGCGATTAAATTTACCGATTTGGGAACGGTTAAAGTTATTTTTAATAAACTCAATGACAATTTGAGAATTACCGTTGTGGATTCAGGGATTGGAATTCCAGCTGAAAAACTTGATCATATTTTTGGCGCATTCCAACAACTTGATGGTTCCACCAGTCGTAAATATGGCGGTTCAGGTTTGGGTCTTGCGATTAGTCGTAATTTAGCCAATTTGCTTGATGGTAAGATTACCGTTACCAGTCAAATCGGTGTCGGCAGTCAATTTGTGGTTGATTTAAAAAATATCTTTTCAAATACTTCCAGCAAAGAAAGCAATCATCATCACGTTGTTGCACCACCCGAACCTATTTTAATCAAGCTCAAAGAAGACATTTCTGAGAATAAAAATATCTTATTAGTTGAAGATGATTTGCGCTTGCTTGCTATTTTAGGACGCATGATTACGGCGTTAGGTTTTAGTGCAATTTCGGCAGATTCTGCTGAAAAAGCCTTGATTGAATTAGATAAACAACCGATTATGGGCGTATTTTTAGATTTAGGATTGCCAAAAATGAGCGGCATGGAGTTATTACGGCAAATTAAAGAAAATTTACAACTTGCTCAAACGCCCGTATTTATTATGTCAGGCTCTTCTGATACGGGGCAGGCAAAAACACTTGGGGCATTAGGATTTTTGAAAAAACCTGTAACTCGCGACACCATTGTTGAATCATTAAAAATCATGACGCAACACAGTCATGCCGCTGTTTTACCTGTTATCGTCAGTGAAAATGTGAGTAAAGAATTTTCACAAATTTTGTTAATTGAAGACAATGCGGTAGATAGAAAAAATGTCGCTGATTTGTTAAAAGATGTGCCAGTAAAAATTACATCGGTTGAAACAGGCGGCGAAGCATTACAACTTATTCAATCACAACACATTGATATGGTTATTTTAGATTTGAAATTACCTGATATGAACGGTTTTGATTGGATTGAACAAGCAAAACAATTTTTAAATCCATTACCCGTGATTGTTTATTCGGCGCGAGAATTAACTGAAAATGAAGTATTTGAACTCAAAGGTGTAACAGAAAGTATCGTCACAAAAAATGCCATTAATTCACGATTGCGCGAAGAAGTTTTACATTTTCTTAATCAGTTACCTTCTACTGTAATGAATTCTGCTCCCGAATCATTAACTGGCAAAAAAATTCTATTGGTTGATGATGATGCGAGAAATCTTTTCGCCTTAACTAAAGTATTAAAAGCAAAAGGCTTCAAAATTGACGTTGCACCTGATGCACTCAAAGCCTTAGAACTGATTGAAAGTACAGTGTTTGATATTATCCTCACTGATATTATGATGCCAGATATTGACGGTTATGAATTGATACGGCGTGTGCGTGCGCTCGGTTATGACAAATTGCCCATTATCGCCATTACTGCAAAAGCGATGAAAGGCGATGATTCGCTTTGTTTAGATGCGGGGGCAAATGGTTATTTATCAAAACCCGTTGATGTTCCAGCGTTACTTGAAATGATGAACACACTTTTATGACCACTCTCATCAAATGGAAAAATCACCACATTCAAGATGTGGAAGTAAATTTATTGCTGCACGCTTTAAATGAGCGTTACGGCTATGATTTTACAGGTTATGCCCGAGCTTCTTTGAAACGGCGATTGCTTGATTTAATGTCGTATTTTGAACTTGAGCATTTAACACAACTCATACCTATAATGCTCTATGATGAAGCTGTCGCGCAAACAGTGATTAACAGTGTTTCTGTGCCAACATCAGAATTTTTCCGTGATCCATTTGTGTGGGCATATTTGCGTGAAAATGTTATTCCACTACTAGCAAGTTTTCCGCGAATTAACATTTGGCAAGCAGGTTGCGGTTTTGGACAAGAGGCTTACAGTTTATCGATTTTGCTACATGAAGCAGGACTTGCTGGGCGCAGTCATATTTTTTGCACCGACATCAATCCTGAATTTTTGCATGAAGCGAAAAAAGGCTGTTGGGCGATAAGAAATTTAAATCCTTGGCAAAACTACTATGAAAAATCAGGGGGAACAGGTGAATTTGCTGATTTTTTTATTGAGCAAAAAAACTCAATTGCCATTCGTGCTAACTACAAACAAAACGTGGAATTTGTGCAGCACAATTTAGTCAACGATGATGTATTCAAAGAGGTGCAATTTGTAATGTGCCGTAACGTATTATTATATTTTGGTGAAGAGTTGCAAAATCATGTGGTAAGTTTATTTACTCGAAGTTTAGAACGTGGCGGTTATTTATTGCTTGGCAGCGGTGAAAATATCTTAGATTTAAAAGAACATCATCCACGTTTAGAATTACTCGATTATTCACTTCAAATTTATCGTAAAACAATGGGCATTACTTCTCATGTATAAAATGTTAGTTATAGGTTTGTCAGCAGGTGGAATGCCACTTGTAAAACAATTATTAACGCACTTACCTAACGATTATTCGTTGCCGATTGCCATCGTTGTGCATTTACCAAAAGACCACCAAAGTAATTTTGATAAAGTGCTTGATTGCGTGACGAATCTCCCTGTAAGCATTGTTCATGATAAAGAGCCGATTGTTGAAGGTCACGTTTATATCGCACCGCCGAGTTATCATCTTCTCATTGAGCAAAATCATCATTTCTCACTTTCTGAAGACAAACCCGTGAAATCAGTACGTCCAAGCATTGATGTATTATTTTCCAGTGCGGCAGAAGTATTTGAAAATGATTTAATTGCCGTGATTTTAAGCGGCGCAAATTCAGATGGTGCCGATGGAATGGCACTTGTTAAGAAATTAGGGGGCTTGTGCATCGTGCTAAACCCCGCTGAAACAGAATTTAATACCATGCCAAATGCCGTAATTAAAGCAGTGAATGTTGATTATGTAGTCAGCATTGAAGAAATTATTAGTTTATTAGTGTGCGTGGACGAGAAAGAATAATGCAAAAAGCTAAAATCCTGATTGTTGATGACAATCCAAATAATCGCCTTGCCATTCGCACAATTTTAAAAGGCATTGACGCAGAGTTACACGAAGTCGATAACGGTTTTGACGCGCTGTCGATGACACTAGAATTTGATTACGCACTTATTTTGCTTGATATTCAAATGCCAGAAATGGATGGTTATGAAGTTTGCGAACAACTTCGAGCTGATGCACAAACAAGAGATGTACCAGTGATTTTTTTAACCGCCGCATTTAAAGAAAATACAGACAAAATGCGCGGCTACAGTGCGGGGGCAACCGATTATTTAACCAAACCGATTGATGATCATATTTTAAAAGCGAAAGTTCACGTATTTTTGCGAATTTATCAGCAGTATCAACAATTACAAGAAAATAATGCCGCGTTACAACTTGCCGCTTCCGTATTTGAATCACAGCAAGGCATGATAATTACTGATACTAAAAACAAAATTATGCGTGTTAATAAAGCCTTTAGCGAAATAACGCTCTACAACGCTGAAGAGGTAATTGGTCAAAATCCAAGCATTCTTAAATCTGGGCGACAAGATGAAACTTTTTATCACGTAATGTGGAAAAGTATCAATGAAACAGGTTTGTGGAGCGGTGAATTATGGAATCGTCGTAAAAATGGTGAAATCTATCCAGAATGGTTAAACATTACATCAGTTAAGATAAATGGGGTTCTTAGTCATTACATTGGCACGATGAGCGACATTACCGAACATAAAACCGCTGAAGCGAAAATTCACAAATTAGCTTTTTATGATCCATTGACAGGTTTGCCAAATCGCCGTTTATTGGCAGAGCGTTTGAAACACGGGATTGAGCGCAGTGTGCGAGATGGTGAATTGATGGCGTTACTTATGCTTGATTTAGATCATTTCAAACCAGTGAATGATAGTTTAGGGCATTTAGCAGGTGATCAATTATTGCAACAAGTCGCAAAACGGTTATTGAATCGGTTACGCAATTCCGATATGACAGCTCGTCTAGGGGGCGATGAATTTACCGTATTACTGGAAAATATCACACACATCGACAATGCCGCTGAAATTGCACAAGAAATTATCAATAGTTTGATGGAGCCATTTTATTTAAACATCGAAAATAAAATGGAACACAAAGAGGTTCATATTGGCGTGAGTATTGGGATTAGTATTTTTGATCAACATGACAAAAATAAAAATCAAATAATGACGCCGCAATTGCTTATGGATAACGCTGATATTGCTTTATACAAAGCCAAAGACAGCGGACGAAATTGTTTTGCATATTTTTCAGAAGAATTAACGCTTGCTGCGCGGCGACATATTGAACTCGAATCTATCTTGCGTGGCATTTTAGATCGCAATGAATTATTGGTGAATTATCAGCCATTAGTTGATATTAAAACCGATACGATTATTGGTGCTGAAGCCTTAATTCGTGGTTTTCCTATCGTTCCAGGTTTTGCAACACCTTGGCATTTTATTAAGTTTGCTGAAGAAACGGGATTTATTATTGCTATTGGTGAATGGATATTGCTTGAAACGTGTCGGCAAGGCAAACGCTGGCTTGATGCAGGATTACCAGCTTTAAAGCTCGCGGTGAATGTGTCGCCGCATCAATTTAGTCATAGTGACATGGTTCATTCTGTAACAAAAGTGCTAGCAAAAACGCAATTCCCCGCACAGTTTTTAGAGCTTGAATTAACAGAAACAGGCTTAATGGAAGATCACGAAAAAACTCGCACAACGCTAGATAATTTAAGACAACTTGGCATAAGTATTTCAATTGATGATTTTGGCACGGGTTACTCTTCACTGGCATATTTGAAGTATTTCCCAATTAGCACGCTTAAAATCGACAAAAGTTTTATCGATGACATTCCCGAAAAAGAAGACGATATGGTCATTACTGAAACGATTATCTCAATGGGACACACGCTTGGTTTTAAAGTGCTTGCAGAAGGCGTTGAAACGTTGGAACAGCTTGAATTTTTGCGTGAAAAAGGCTGTGATGAATATCAGGGCTACTTGAAAAGTAAACCTCTTCCTGCTGATAAATTTGAACTGCTGCTCAAAATGGGATGGGTGTGATTAAAAGTGAGGGGAATTCTGTAAAATACTGTCATTTGGATTGACATAAACCATGACTCAACATAGGGCGATAGGTGTCAAGCCAATTGTCGCTTTTTAAATTAAAAATTAGACAGATTTTCTATCGGTTGATTTGTCAGGATTTAAGCTGACTGCTGGAATCCAATCCCAATTTCGAGTATCGCCACTCCAACGAGCAGGATTTTC
>CAINDC010000110.1 GCA_903847275.1 uncultured Pseudomonadota bacterium | reverse complement strand
TCGAGTTGAAATCGTGGCAACAAACCTAATCGCCACAAAGCAGGAAGTTGAAACGCACATTGAATAATTCCGCCAAGCAAAACGCCAATTGCTAACGCAATAATAGGCTGTTCAAAATTCGGTGACAGCCAAATCGTCGCGGCAATCATCGATAAATTCAGCAACGCAGGTGTAAATGCGGGAATTGCAAATTTTGCGTAGGTGTTCAAAATGCTACCGAAAAAAGCCACTAACGTAATGAAAAAACCATAAGGCAACATGATTTGCAATAGGCGTGCTGCCAAAATATGTTGCTCACTTTGCCAGTCGAAACCTGCTGCACATAACGTAATCAAAAACGGTGCAATGATAATTCCAATCAACGTCAACACCGCGAGAAATAACGCTAAATGCCCTGCTATTTTATTGATGATGGATTGTAGATTTTGATTTTTATGTTCATTTAAAATCGGCACAAAGGCTTGAGCAAAAGCACCTTCAGCAAACAAACGTCGCAGAAAATTTGGATATCGAAACGCAGCAAAAAACGCATCAGTGGCGGCATTCACCCCAAAATAATGAGCAATCAGCATATCGCGCACAAAACCGAGTATTCGTGAAAATAAGGTTAAACCGCTAACAAGCAACGTGGATTTTAAAAGCTTTTTACTCAAGAGTTTCGCCGCCTGTAAGTGTTTAAAATGCTGTTAAATGATTGACAATCATAGCATTTAGCAACATAATTTGCGCCTTTCAAATCCTTTTAAAATTAACCTCATAGAGACATCATGGCGAATTCACCACAAGCAAAAAAACGTGCAAGACAAGCAGAAGTAAACCGCATCCGTAACAGTAGCCAACGTAGTAGATTACGCACTTTCGTAAAAAAAGTGTTAGTCGCAATTAAATCAGGCGACAAAGAACAAGCGGTTGCTGCATTTAAAGTAGCAGAATCTATTTTAGATTCGTCTGCTAGCAAAGGTGTTATTCATAAAAATAAAGCAGCTCGCGGTAAAAGTCGCTTAAATGCAAAAGTCAAAGCATTAGTTTTAGCGACGGCTTAACTAAAAATCTGTAGAGGCGTTGCGCTGCAGCGTCTCCAGAAAACAAAAATATCTCATTTCTAGCCGCTTGCGGCTTTTTCTTTTTCTAGCTTCCCGAAAAAACCATGAACGAAATCGATTGGAATCAATACGCTTTAGAAACGCAAGCCATCCGCGCAGGTCAACATCGTACCCACGAAGATGAACACAGTATGCCGATTTTTATGACTTCGAGTTATGTGTTCAAAAGTGCGGCAGATGCAGCGGCACGTTTTACAGGTCAGCAAGCGGGAAACATTTATTCACGCTTTACAAATCCAACCGTTGCGGCATTTCAAGATCGTTTGGCGTTAATGGAAAAAGGCGAACGTTGTTTAGCATTTTCGTCTGGTATGGCGGCGATTATGGCGGTAGGAATGGGATTACTCAAAGCAGGTGATCACGTTGTTTGTTCGCGCGGTGTGTTTGGCAACACGGTTTTGATGTTTCAAAATTATTTTGGCAAATTCGGCGTTGAAACGGATTTTGTTGATTTAACTGATGTTAGTGCATGGGAAGCGGCGATCAGACCGAATACGCGCTTTTTGTTTTTAGAAACGCCATCGAATCCGTTGATTGAAATTGCGGATATTCGAGCTTTGGCTGATGTGGCGCACGCGCATGATTGCTTGTTGATTGTCGATAATTGTTTCTGCACACCTGCGTTACAAAAACCACTCGAATTGGGTGCAGATATTGTGGTTCATTCAGCGACAAAATATATCGACGGACAAGGACGATGCGTGGGAGGAGCAGTAGTTGCGAGTGACGAAATTATCGAGAAATATATTTACCCATATTTGCGAACGGGCGGCGCGACGATGAGTGCATTTAATGCGTGGGTATTTTTGGGCGGATTAGAAACACTTGCTGTCCGAATGAAAGCACATTGTGATAATGCAACCGCGTTGGCGAATTGGTTAGTTGAACAGCCTGCGATTTCAAAAGTAAATTACCCTGCCCTGCCCTCGCACCCACAACATGAATTAGCGAAAACGCAGCAAAGTCATTTTGGTGGCGTGGTGAGTTTTGAAATTGAAGGTGGCAAAGAAGCGGCGTGGCGATTGATTGATGCGACGCAAATGTTGTCGATTACCGCAAATTTGGGTGATGTGAAAACTACTATCACCCATCCCGCAACAACAACACATGGTCGTTTAACGCCTGAAGTTCGTGCGAAAGCGGGAATTAACGATAATTTGGTGCGAATTTCAGTTGGTTTAGAATCAATCGAAGATATTAAAGCGGATTTGGCGCGTGGTTTAATCGTTTAAAAGCGCGTCTAATTTTCCTGCTTTATTCAAAGTATTCAAATCATCAAAACCCCCAACGTGAAAATCACCGATGTAAATTTGTGGCACGGTTCGACGTTGGGTTTTTCGCATCATTTCCTCGCGCTGCCCTTCCCTTTCATCGACATTAATTTCTGTATAAGTGGCATTTTTACTATCAAGCAAGCGTTTCGCCATTACACAATAGCCACAACGGTGTGTTGTATAAATCAAAATGTTTTTCATGCGTTAAATCGTTCCAAAAGATTAAATGGTAATCTGCAAAATATACTCGCATGACGATTTTATCAAGCACGATTTAAACGCCTACATTTTCAAAATTCGTAAAATAATTCAAAAAGTGAATCAAATGGATACAACTTTTCAACCATTAGCCGAACGAATGCGCCCGCATGAATTGAGCAGTTACGTCGGACAACCACACATTCTTTCAGCAGGAAAACCGTTACAAGTCGCGTTAACTTCGGGGCGGCTGCATTCTATGATTTTTTGGGGCGCATCGGGAACAGGTAAAACGACGTTAGCGCGGTTGATTGCGAAACAATCTAACGCCGAATTTTTAGCAATTTCAGCGGTTTTAGCGGGTGTGAAAGAAATTCGTGAAGCAATTGAACACGCAAAAACGATTCAACAATTTGAAAAACGGCGCACGATTTTGTTTGTCGATGAAGTGCATCGTTTTAACAAATCTCAACAAGATGCGTTTTTGCCGCACGTTGAAGATGGGACGGTGTATTTTATTGGCGCGACCACCGAAAATCCGTCCTTTGCATTGAATAACGCGCTACTTTCACGCGCTCGTGTTTATGTTTTAAATCCATTGACGCACGCGGACTTGTTGAACATTTTGAATAATGCACTTGAAAATGAAACGCAAGGTTTGGGCGCGTTGAAACTCGAAATTTCAGACGACATTAAGCTGCAATTCGCGCAAGCCGCTGACGGTGACGCACGTCGATTGTTGAATTTGTTGGAGCTTGCCGCCGAAGTTTCTGCCGCACAAGACAGCTCAGTTATTGACGAAACGATTGCCCAAGCGGTTTTAAGCGGTGGCGTGCGGAGATTTGATTCGCATGGTGAAGAATTCCACAATCAAATTTCGGCGTTGCATAAATCAGTTCGCGGAAGTTCGCCAGACGCTGCGTTGTATTGGCTTTGCCGAATGATTGATGGAGGGTGTGATTTAGCATATTTGGCGCGACGAATTGTGCGGATTGCTTCCGAAGATATTGGCAATGCTGATCCGCGAGCTTTGGAAATCGCAATAAATGCGTGGCAAGCTCAAGAACGTTTGGGCAGCCCAGAAGGTGAATTATCGTTAGCGCAAGCTGTGATTTATATGGCGTGTGCGCCGAAAAGTAACGCCGTTTATATGGCTTACAAAGCCGCGATGGCACACGTTAAACAAACAGGAACATTGGAAGCCCCGATTCATTTACGAAACGCGCCAACCAAATTAATGAAAGCGTTGGATTACGGAAAAATGTACCGTTACGCCCACAATGAACCCGATGCGTATGCAGCAGGTGAAGATTACTTCCCTGAATCATTGGCAGGAACGCGCTATTACGAACCCGTTGAACGCGGTTTAGAAATTAAAATCAAAGAAAAATTGGAACGATTACGCGAATTAGACGCGGCGCATATTTCGTGAATTGCCTTATACTATCCGCCACTTTTCAAATTCATTTAAAAATTAAAAAATATGGACTTAAAATTTCTCGATTTTGAACAACCGATTGCTGTTTTAGAAGCTAAAATTGAAGAGCTGCGTAACGTGCAGTCCGATAATAAAATCAATATTTCAGACGCGCTCAAACAATTAGAAGATCGTAGCCAAGCGTTAACTGAATCTATTTTTGCGAATTTATCGGATTGGCAAATTTCGCAAATTTCACGTCACCCAGGTCGCCCGTACACGCTCGATTATATTGATTTAATTTTTACAGATTTCCATGAATTACATGGCGATCGCGCTTATGCCGATGATCAAGCAATTATTTGTGGGTTGGCGAAATTAGATGGTGAACCCGTTGTGATTATCGGGCATCAAAAAGGACGTGATACCAAAGAAAAAATTCACCGCAATTTTGGAATGCCACGTCCAGAAGGCTATCGCAAAGCATTGCGTGTGATGAAATTGGCGGAGCGTTTTAAATTACCGATTATTTGTTTAATCGACACACCAGGGGCTTATCCTGGAATTGACGCAGAAGAACGTGGGCAAAGTGAAGCGATTGCGCGAAATTTGTTTGAAATGGCAAAACTCAAAACACCGATTATTTGCACAATTATTGGTGAAGGTGGTTCAGGTGGTGCGTTAGCCATTGGCGTGGGCGACCGTTTAATCATGTTGGAATACAGCACTTATTCGGTTATTTCTCCTGAAGGTTGCGCGGCGATTCTTTGGAAAAGTCCCGATAAAGTTCAACTTGCTGCCGAAGCAATGGGGATTACCGCTGACCGCATTCGTGAACAAGGCTTTTTAGATGAAGTAGTGCGCGAACCATTAGGTGGCGCACACCGCGATTTCAAAACGACTGCGTTGAATTTAAAAGACACATTATTGCGTCATTTAGATGCACTCCAAAATCAAGAAATACACGCATTGCTTGAAAAGCGTTATCAACGAATTATGAGTTTCGGTGTGTTTGAAGAAGTCGGCAAATAGGCGCAATGTGAAAGGCGAATTTAGTTTTGATGTTTTAATTATCGGCAGCGGTGGCGCGGGTTTGACGTTGGCTTTGAAACTTGCTGATACCAAAACTCGCGTTGCTGTTTTATCTAAATTCGCCTTAACAGCGGGCAGCACTTATTACGCGCAAGGTGGAATTTCAGCGGTATTCGATGCTGATGATTCACTCGAATCACATTTGAATGACACACTCGATTCGGGCGCGGGATTATGCGATGAAGAAATCGTAAAATTGACCGTCAATCATGGCAAAGAATCCATTGATTGGTTACGCGAACAAGGCGTAATGTTCACCGAAGAACAAACGCTTTCAGGTGAAACTAAACTTCATTTAAACCGCGAAGGTGGACATTCTCATCGACGTGTCGTTCATACGGCTGACGCGACAGGCAAAGCGGTGTCGTTATCACTTATTGAACGCGCTCAAGAAAACCCAAATATCGAACTATTTGAAAATCACAACATCATCGATTTAATTACCGAAAATAATCGCTGTGTTGGCGCGTATGTTTTTAATAGTCAGCAGCAAAAAGTTGAAACCTTTGCCGCAAAAATCATCGTTTTAGCAAGTGGTGGCGCGAGTAAAGCGTATTTGTACAGCACAAATCCACAAAGTTCGACGGGTGATGGCATGGCTGTCGCGTGGCGAGCGGGTTGTCGCGTCAGTAATTTAGAATTCATGCAATTTCATCCAACGTGTCTTTATCATCCTGCTGGACATTCGTTTTTGATTAGTGAAGCCGTACGCGGTGAAGGCGGACGTTTGATTTTGCCTGACGGTTCTACATTTATGCAGAATTTCGATGAACGAGGCGAATTAGCTCCGCGTGATATTGTGGCGCGAGCGATTGATCACGAAATGAAAAAACGAGGACTCGAATGTGTGTATTTAGACATCAGCCACAAACCTGCGCCGTTTATTCGTGAACATTTTCCGAACATTTATCAGCAATGTTTGGCTTTCGATATTGATATTACACAACAACCGATTCCAGTCGTTCCAGCCGCACATTACACTTGCGGCGGTGTGTTGACTGATAGTTTTGCGCGAACGGATATTGAAAATTTGTACGCGGTGGGTGAAGTCGCTTGCACTGGATTACACGGTGCAAATCGTATGGCGAGTAATTCATTGTTGGAGTGTTTAGTTTTTGCTGAACGAGCGAGTGAAGATATTAAACAAAAATTACCCACTTTAACAATGCCGAAAAATTTACCCTTTTGGGACGAATCACAAGTAAATGATTCTGACGAAGAAGTCGTTGTTTCTCATAATTGGAATGAGTTGCGACATTTTATGTGGGATTACGTCGGCATTGTTCGCACGGACAAACGCTTACATCGTGCGATGAATCGTGTCGAATTACTTAAAAAAGAAATTGCAGAGTATTACGCCCATTTTCGTGTCACCAGCGATTTGTTGGAATTACGAAATTTAGTCATTGTCGCGGAATTAATTATTCGTTGCGCTCAACAACGCAAAGAAAGTCGCGGCTTGCATTACACGTTGGATTATCCTAATCTCGATACGTCACAACCCGCGCAAAATACTGTATTAACACCCGATAATTTTGTGAATTCTTGAGTGATTATTTTTCGCTTTTCAATTCTTTTTGTAACGCTTTAAGCGCGTCCCATTTATTATTTGCTGCTAATTTTGCTTGTTTTGACCACGACGCGGGATCGTATATTTTGAAGCGATTACCCGCAGCATCGAGAATAGCTCGAAGTTTTTTAACATTCGTTTCAGCCAACGTATTAAATGTTGTAATGTTTTCAGCGACTAATAATTCAGCAATTTTTTTGCCTACGCCTTCAATTTTAGTCAAATCATCTGGTTTTGTGACTTCTGCTGGGACGTGAATCACGCAATTTTCAACGTGATAATCTTGAGCATAAGCATTTTGACTTGAGCGATCATCATTGACCCAACGACCATCATTTAATAAATAACGGTATTCGTATGTTTTTCCCGTTTCTAATTCCACTGTTGTTTTGAATGAACCATCTTTTTTCTTCTTCAAAGGAATGCCAGCCGCTTCCTGCCAAGCATTAAAATCGCCCAGTAAAAGCCCATCTGTCGCATTCGCAACAATGTCAGCCGAAAGAATAAAGTCTATTTTTTTTGTTTTCATATTTGATATCCAAGGATAATTTATTTTGTAAGTTAGATTAACAGCCTAATGTGAAAAGCACGTTAAATTTTTAACTGATTGAAAATTAAAAAGGCTTTGCCGATGTTAAAAAGCAAAGCCTTTGATATTCACACCGCGAAATACTGAGTATTTGGGCTTTGAGGTTTTAAATTCCCCAATTATTTTTTAGAGGGATGTACGTCATAAAGTGGTGAATTATCTACTGCTTTACCGCTTGATTGTGCTGCGCCACACGCGCCTTCTTTACCTTTCATCTCGCCGTGCATTTCACCACACGCGCCTTCTTTGCCTTTCATCATCGCACCACACGCTGATTCCATGCCTTTTTTCATTTTGTCGCCGTCCATCATGTCGCCGCATTTTCCTTCTGGAGTTTTTGCACCAGCTGCTGATTTTTTACCAGCGCATGCGCCTTCAGCAGTTTTGGGTTTTTCCATATTCATGCCCGCCCCACACGCCATTTCGGCAGCAGCAACTTGCATATAACCTGATGATAATTCAGTAGCACCAAATGGATTTGCTTCAGCATTCACAGTAGTGGCAGTGAAACTAGAAATTAACGCTGCGCCCATTGCAGCAGCAAATGGAGTTGTGATTTTTTTCATGGTAACGCTCCTAAAGTATTAAAAATTATTATTATGAAAACATCGACACGCAAACATCATCGAGTCGTGCCTATGATACCAAAGTTATCGCCGTTGCTTTATTTCTTGGCTTAATTGATACGCAGCCATCGCATATAACGGACTGTGATTGTAGCGGGTAATGACGTAAAAATTCGTTAATCCAAGCCATAATTCATCACCGTCTAATTGTTCTAGCGCGACCAATTTAACATTCGCATTTGCCGACACATTTTCAACCGCGCTGACATTTACACGATTTAATTCCGCCAATGTTGAATTTGGTTTTAAATCTTTGTTTAAAATCGATTTGTATTGGTTGCCAATGGCAGTAGCTCGAACCGCCACACCTTGTCCACGTTGCCAGCCATTTTTTTCAAAATAATTCGCCACACTCGCAATCGCATCGCGTGGATTTTTCCAAATATCACGATGTCCGTCGTGTTCAAAATCTTTCGCTAATGCTCGAAAACTGCTCGGCATAAATTGCGGATAACCCATTGCACCTGCGTAAGAACCCAATGGTTCACGCGGATTCATATTTTCTTCACGGCACAATAATAAAAAATTTTCGAGTTCACCTGTAAAAAATGGACTTCGCGGGGGATAAGCAAAAGCCAGCGTTGCCAACGCATCGAGGACGCGATGATTGCCCATATTTTTACCGTAGCCCGTTTCCACACCGATAATCGCCACAATAATTTCTGGTGCAACGCCCGTTTGTTCAGAAACACTCGCCAAAGCTGCGGCATTTTCACGCCAAAACTTTACGCCACTTTCAATGCGTGATTCCGTCATAAAAATTTTTCGATATTTGTGCCACGGTAAACCTTCCGATGGCGAAGCAATGCGCTTCAAAATGTCTTCTTTAATCACAGCCGATTGCAATAATTGCGTTAAATCTTGTTCGTTAAAATGATGCTTTGAAACCATTTTTTGCACAAAAGTTCTAACATTTTGAGTAATTGAAAGTGGCGTTGTTACTGCTTGAGGTAATGTTGGTTTGATAACAGGCAGTGGTTCGATTGGAATAGGCGGTGGAATTTCTTTTGGTTTTTGGAGTGTAGTAATTTCACGTTCTGGGGTTGTGCTGCAAGAGGTTAAATTCAATGCAGCTGTAATAGTTAAAGCGTAATAAAAATAACGACAAAATGTGTTGTTCATAAGTTTCCAAAACTAAAAATAAGGTAAATGACTGAATAACACTGCGGCATATCACGCAGTTTTTTAAATTTTATCACAACAAATCCTATTAACATTTTGAAATTTAACAAATTATTTTTTGGCATACGGTGTGCAACAAAAATAAAGATTCTGTTAATATTCATTTTATTCGAGGTTTTTATCATGGCTTCAAAAAATAACAACGCTGCATTATTACTTGGCGCAGGTCTAGCGGTTACTTCAATGATTATTTTTCCTGCAGTTGCGATGCGAATGGGATTAGGCGCGAGTTTAACAGGCGCGTTACGCATTGCCTTAATGAAAGCCTCGAATAAAGCAGTTCATTCGTGAATTGTGACAACCCTTTAGTTTTGCTACTATGTGATTGGGTTAATCGATTACGGATTTCGAAATGAACGAAGAAAAAAAAGCCTGCGATTTATGTGGGTTGACTGTTGAAGTTTCAGGATTTTGCTTAAAATTAAAAACGGGCGAGAAAAAAGATTTTTGTTGCGAAGGATGCAAAGGCATTTATCAAATGTTGAATGAAGATCAAATTTTAGTCGAATAATTCGAGGTGTGATTATGGGAAGCAAAACCGTAAAACAAGTACACAACACCGTGCAACATAATGGTGATTCGATGTCGAAAGAAATTTTTAAAGGCTCTATCGCCTCAGCCGTTGTTTATAGTGGGAGTAAAGTTATGAGTATCGCCGTAAAAAATCCTGTCGTGGTATTTGGATTAGGTTTAATCAGTGGTTTTTTGATTCACAAATACCGCAAAGATATTATCGCCAGCACCACCAAAGTTGTTGATGCAGGTAAAGATTTCGTCTTACAACAAAAAGAAAACTTAGAAGATTTAGTTGCTGAAACTAAAGAAAATTAAGTTTTTCATGTCCGAATTATTAACGGGTTTTTCTAGCATTACGCGAGAAAAACCCGTTTTGTTTTTCTACTAATTGCGTTGAGATTATGTCCATTCAAAAACAATGTGTGTTACGTCATCGCGCCGAAGGTCACGTTCGATTTCAATTGCCCACGGAATTATGCAAAAAAGAAGTGGCTGAAAATGTCGCCGCAAAAATAAAAGCGATTGACGGGGTGTATCGTGTTAATTTTTATGCGCGACAAGGCAAAGTGTCGATTCGATTTCAAGAAACGGTGTGTGATTTCACGCAATTAGTTCACCAACTATTTACGCTATTTGCCGAATTGGAAAAGTCTGGCGCGTTAATTATTCCCACTGAAAAAAAGCCCACGGCAATCAGTAAATTCACCGCGAAAGTCAGTGAAAAAGCCGATAAATTTGCGGTGACGCGCTGGTTTAAAACGAAAACAATTGAAGCCAAAGAAACTTTACACGCCGCAAAAATCATTACAAAATTAGCAATAAAAAAACCGAATGCACTGATTAAAGACCCTGAAAAAGCGGTGATTGATTTTTTGAATGATATTTTGGTGTTGTTTTTAATTCGTCTACATTGGGATCATATTACAAA
Source organism: uncultured Pseudomonadota bacterium (assembly GCA_903847275.1). Lineage (GTDB taxonomy): Bacteria > Pseudomonadota > Gammaproteobacteria > Methylococcales > Methylomonadaceae > UBA10906. Next base: position 15,891 of record CAINDC010000110.1, on the reverse strand, counting down.
ATTGTGGCTGTTGAATCCGTTTAAATTCCGTTATGAATGGCTCGCCACGTTTTATATGTTCTTTTTGTTGATTCGTTCGCGCAAACCAAAATAAAGGTAAATTTCTGTGACTCAAAAAAACTTCCAAATAGTTCATCAACTCGCGCGACGCATTCGGATTGTGTCGCCGATTCTCAAAAATGATCAAGAACGCGCGTATATTTTTGAAATTATTTTAAAAAAACGCCCTGAAATCAAGCGCGTGAAAACGGTCTGGGAAATCGGTTCGGTGGTGATTGAATTTGATCCCGCTGGTTTGCCGAAGAAAAATTTGCTGATTTTGCTCGATGCGGTTTTGGGGAATATCGCGCATAAAAGTTTAACGTTGCCGCATCACGAAAAGAAACATTTTGAAGGCAAACTTCAAGACATCGATTTGGCAGTTGAAGGCATGAGTTGCGCGTCGTGCGCGTTGTTGATTGAAATGGTTTTGAAACGTGACGAGCGCGTGAAAACCGCGAGCGTGAATTTCAGCACGTCAACATTGAACGTTCAAGGGCAATTAACGAAAGACGATGTGAATAAATTGATTACGCAAATCGGCTATCAAACGTATCCGATGGACACGCTTTCACAACGTAAAAAACTCATTGAAAAAGAACAAAATCGCGTTGCGACGGCACGAAATCGTTTTGTGTGGTCAGCGATTTTAAGCACGCCCGTGATTTTTGCGGGTATGGCGATGGTCACGTCGCGCAAACTACATTGGATGCAACTTGCTTTAACGACTCCTGTGGTGTTTTGGGCTGGCTTTCCATTTTTTGCAAAAGCATGGCGGTTGGCTAGGCAACGCGCGGCAAACATGGATTCGCTCATCGCGTTAGGTGTAGGCTCGGCTTATGGTTACAGCTTGCCCGCATTTTTTCGACGTAGCGGACATTTGTATTTTGAAGCAGCGGCGGCAATTATCACGTTTGTTTTGTTGGGACGATATTTAGAAGAACGCGCCAAAGGCAAAGCAGGTGAAGCAATTCGGCAATTAGTCGATTTACAACCGCAAACAGCAACCCGTTTAAAAGGTGATTTAGAAGAAATCGTAGACGTAGATTTACTTGAAATTGACGATTTAATTTTAGTTCGACCTGGTGAAAAAATCCCAACGGATGGCATCGTAATTCACGGTGTTTCAACGGTTGATGAATCGATGGTCACAGGCGAAAGTTTGCCAGTTGTTAAAAATGAAGGTTCAAAAGTCATCGGCGGTTGCGTGAATGGAAACGGCGCGTTGCGTGTCAAAGTCACAGCAATTGGTATGGATACGGTTTTAGCGGGCATTGTTCACATGGTTGACCAAGCGCAATCAACCAAATTACCGATTCAAAAACACGTCGATAGGATTTCAGCCGTATTCGTGCCGTCGGTGATGGCGTTATCGGCTTTAACATTAGTCGGTTGGCTCGCCGCTGGCGCGTCGTTTAGTTTTGCATTCGGCAACGCAATCACGGTTTTGTTAATTGCTTGTCCATGTGCGTTAGGATTGGCAACGCCTGCGGCAATAATGGTCGGCGCAGGTCAAGCGGCACGCGAAGGCATTTATATTCGCAACGGTGAAAGTTTAGAAACCGCAGCAAAACTCAACGTTATCGTCTTCGACAAAACGGGAACCATTACAGAAGGCAAACCAAAAGTCACTGATTTATTGAAACTTTCACGTTTGAGCGAAACGAATTTAATCAAATTAGCCGCATCTGCCGAACACAATTCAGAACATTTTTTAGGCAAAGCGATTGTGCTTTACGCGGCTGAAAAAAATATCGATTTGGAATCTTGCACGCATTTTCAAAGTGAAACAGGACGTGGGATTGAAGCCGAAATCGATGGCAAAAAAATCTTACTCGGAAATAAAGCGTGGTTAGTTGAAAACGCTATTTCAATCGACGGTTTGCAAAATGCGGCTGGCGATTTTGCATCACAAGGAAAAACGCCTGTTTTTATGGCAATCAATGGCAAAGAAGCGGCAGTTTTTGGCATTGCCGATAAAGCGCGACCCGATGCGGCGGCGGCAATTTTACGGTTGAAAAATCAAGGCATTGAAACCTTAATTGTCACAGGTGACACCGAAAAAACCGCTCATTATATTGCGGCAAAAGTTGGTATTGAAACCGTGATTGCCAACGCCACGCCCGAACAAAAATTAACCGTGATTCGAGATTATCAAGCGCAAGGCAAAAAAGTCGGCATGATTGGCGACGGCATTAACGACGCGCCAGCATTGGCGGCGGCTGATGTGGGTTTTGCGATTGGAACGGGAACAGATGTGGCGATTGAATCGGCGGATATGACGCTGGTTCAAGGTGATATTTCAAAAGTCACAGCGGGCATTGAACTCAGCAAAAAAACGATTACGGTCATTAAACAAAATCTGTTTTGGGCGTTCGGTTACAACGTGATTGCCATTCCAATTGCGGCGGCGGGACGTTTGAATCCGATGATTGCGTCGGCGGCAATGGCATTGAGTTCGGTATCGGTAATTGTGAATTCATTGCGCTTAAATAAATCGTAAAATTAAAAAAACGTAACAGACATTCTATGTTTCAACCCGTAAATTCTGCGATAATAACGCGCAATAACACGCCGAATGCGTGCTAGACGATTCTTTCTTCCACTCTAAAAATTAGAATAATTATGATGACCGAAAAAACATATAAACCTTGCGACCTAGTTATTTACGGCGCACTTGGCGACTTATCTCGCCGCAAATTGATGATGTCTTTATATCAACTGGATAAATCGAAATTACTTGAACCACAAACTCGCATTATTGGCGTAGATAGATTGAATGAATCAAAAGCAGGCTTTATTGAAATCGTTCATAAAAGTTTGATGGAATTTTTACCAACTGCTTTTGAAGAAGATGTGTGGCAACGTTTATCTGCCCGGTTTGAATATCTGCAAATGAATATCAACGATCCGCAAGAATTCAAAAAATTGGGCGCAATACTGGATCAAAAAAATCGAATCACGGTCAATTACCTTGCGATTCCTCCGTCATTATTCAAAAGCGTTTGTACAGGTTTGAATAAAACAAAATTGATTCACAAAGAATCACGTCTTGTCATGGAAAAACCGATTGGACATGATTTGCAGTCGTCGCATGAAATTAACGACACTTTTCAAGCGGTGTTCAAAGAAGAACAAATTTACCGTATCGATCATTATTTAGGTAAAGAAACGGTGTTAAATTTGCTCGCGTTGCGTTTTGCAAATTCCATTTTCACCACCAATTGGAGTCACGATACGATTGATAACGTTCAAATTACCGTCGCCGAAGAAGTCGGGATTGAAGGGCGTTGGGATTATTTTGATCATTCAGGACAACTTTGCGATATGTTGCAAAATCATTTGTTGCAAATTTTGACATTTATTGCAATGGAACCCCCTGTTAGCCTTGAAGCAAAAAACATTCATCAAGAAAAAATCAAAGTCTTAAAAGCCTTGCGTCCAATTAGTGACTGGGATGTAAGTACCAAAACTGTGCGTGGACAGTACACAAAAGGTTATGTGCAAGGTAAAGAAGTACCTGGTTATTTAGAAGAAGAAGGCGCAAATACTGAAAGCTCAACCGAAAGTTTTGTTGCAATGCGTGTTGATATTGATAATTGGCGTTGGTCTGGAGTACCGTTTTACTTACGCACTGGCAAACGGATGAATCGCAAACGTACCGAAATTATTATTACTTTCAAACAATTACCACACAACATTTTTAAAGCGAGTTTTCAGGATTTACCGCCAAATAAATTGGTGATTTATCTCCAACCAAAAGAAGGCGTAGAAATTGAAATGTTGAGCAAAGTTCCGTGCATTAATGGTTCGATTCGACTTCAAAAAAATAAACTTGATTTGAGTTTCGTCGATGCAAAGAAAAAAACACGCGCTTCGGGTGGTTATGAACGCCTGTTGCTCGAAGCAATGCGGGGCAATAACAAACTCTTCATTAGTCGTGAAGAAACTGAAGCCGCATGGGCATGGGTTGATTCAATTCAACATGCTTGGAATAAATTAAGCGATGGTCCTAAAGCATATTCGGCAGGAACATGGGGGCCAAATGCGGCTGATGCGTTATTAGCGCGAGACGGTCGGACGTGGGAAGATTGATTTAATTTTAATGATTGTGGTGACTGTCTTCTAGCGAAACAGTCACCGCTTCCACCGCTACGCCATATTTATAAACCATTAAGCCGCCTAAATCTGCACCAAAAATAATCAATCCTAAAAGTATCATAGAAAGCACGTTGTAAATCCCCCAACCGTCAACGGGTCTGGGTAATCGCCATACCAATAATGCCATTGATAACGCTAAAATTGAAAGTCCTAATTGCTCGTGGCGTTCCATTATGTCGTGAACATTGTGAGTGTGCGGCACAGTGTCGGCAGCATTAAATCCCGCCCAAACCGTTAAACCCGCAAACACAGTTCCTAAATACAACAAACCGCTCGCAAAACTGCGCCATTCGGACTTTTTCGTCGCCGTGCCGATTAAATCCACTGCGACAAATAAACTCAAAAATGCAATTGGGAAATGCACTAATAGCGGGTGAATGTTCGCAAGACTGGCAATTCCTTCTAAAAAACTCGAGCCATTCGACGCTCCACCGTTTGATGTTAAGCCTTCAAAAAATGCTAAGAAATTCGTTAGCATTTCTAAAATTTCATTATGACCGTCGGCGTTGCCGTGAATGTAAAACGATAAATGATTCATAAAGCCTCAATCATAACGCCGTGCATCGGCGGGTAATTTGTTAAAAATAGGATGTTTGGCAATGCCGTAATGTTCTGGATAATAAACGCCTGCTAAATGCAGCCCATCAGACGGTGCAGTCACACCGCCCGACTGTCGATTTTTTACGTTTAATAATTCTTGCGTCCATGAAACTGATTGTTTGCCCGAACCAATCGCAATCAAAACGCCTGCGATATTTCTCACCATGTGATGCAAAAACGCATTCGCCGACAATTCAATAATCACTTTTTCATCTTCGCGCTGAACATCAATAAAATACATCGTTCGGAATGGACTTTTTGATTGACAACCTTGCGCCCGATACGATGAAAAATCATGATGACCGATTAAACTTTGCGCTGCATGGTGCATTTTTTCAGCATCAAGTAGCAACGGACTCCAAGTTGTTTGCCTATTCAAAGCCGAAGGTGTCGCGCGATTCAAAATCACATAACGGTAAAAACGAGCAATCGCGCTGTAACGCGCATGAAAATCGCCAATCGCTTCTTGCGCCCAAATCACCCGTACATCGTCGGGTAAATAAGTATTTGTGCCACGATGCCATGCTTCTAAACTCCGAATTGCGGTGGTGTCGAAATGCACCACTTGTTCCGTCGCATGAACGCCCGTATCAGTTCGTCCCGCACATTGTACGGTAATTGGATGTTGCGCGATTTTACTTAACGCTTGTTGCAGTTCGTGTTGAATGTTGCGGTGTTTGATTTGCCATTGCCAACCAAAAAAACGACTGCCGTCGTATTCGATACCTAAAACAATGCGTTTCATTTTTGAAGTAATAACGTTCTGACGGGATTAAACGACTTACGGTGAATGTCCAAAATGCCGAATTGTTCGATTTCTTGGCAATGGAGTTTTGTACCGTAGCCTTTGTGTTTTGAAAATGAGAATTGTGGGTAGATTTTGGCGCATTCGTCCATCGATTCATCACGCGCCACTTTTGCCAAAATCGAAGCCGCGCTGATTTCTTGAACGATTTTATCGCCTTGAATAATGGCGCGAGCGGAAATGTTGAGTTTGGGAAGTTGATTACCGTCAATTAAGACTTCGGATGGTTGAATATGCAAACTTTCGATGGCGCGTTTCATCGCTAATAAAGAGGCTTGTAGAATGTTGATGTCGTCGATTTCGTCAACGCTTGCTTGTGCGATTGACCAACTTAATGCGTATTTTTTGATTTGTTCGGAGAGAAATTCGCGTTTTTTCGTACTTAATACTTTGGAATCGGCTAAACCAACAATCGGGAAATCAGGATTTAAAATGACCGCTGCCGCAAACACATTACCAGCTAAACAACCGCGTCCTGCTTCGTCAACGCCTGCGATTAACATTGAAATTAACGCAAAATGCCGCGTGTGACGTTGCGAAGAAAATTCACCATATTCGACAACTCTTTGCTGTCACCTGCCAAATCTTCCATTTGCTCAATCGCGTCTTCGAGGCGCAGATTCATTTTGTAAATCATTTTGTAGGCTTTGCGAATCAGACGAATATCTTCAGCAGAAATACCATTGCGTTCCATGCCAACGGAATTGATGCCATGCGGACGAGTCGGACGACCACCAACCATGACAAATGGTGGAATATCTTGAGTAATCGCGCTACCCATCGCTGAAAAACTGTATTGTCCGATTTGAGTAAATTGATGAACGAGCGTAAAACCGCCCAAAATCGCGTGACTGTTTAAACGCACATGACCCGCAAGCGACGCGCCATTTGCCATAATCACATGGTCGCCAATGACGCAATCATGCGCGACGTGGGTGTAAGCCATAAACAAATTATCGCTACCGATTTTCGTCAAACTATTGTCTTGATGTGTGCCACGGTGCATCGACGTATATTCACGAATCACGTTTCTGTCGCCAATTTCTAAGCGTGTAATTTCTTGGGCATATTTTTTATCTTGCGGATCTTCGCCAATCGAACAAAATTGATAAATGTGATTATCTTTGCCGATGGATGTGTGACCGTTGATGACGACGTGTGGCGCAATAACGGTACCTGAACCTATTTTAACGTCTGCGCCCACAATTGAAAATGCGCCAACGCGCACATTTTCGGCGAGTTCAGCGCGGGGATCGATAATGGCAGTAGGATGTATCAAAACTTACTCAACCACGGCCGCACAACGAATTTCAGCACTCGCAACAAATTCGCCATCAACTTCCGCATAGCATTCAAATGCCCAAAGATTGCGTTTGCTTTTGACGAAACGCGCTTCCAACATCAACTGATCACCAGGCACAACAGGACGCTTGAATTTTGCTTTATCGATGCCTGTCAGATAATAAATCATACCTTTCAATTCTGCGCCTGCGGTTTCAGATGCTAACAAACCAGTCGTTTGCGCCATCGCTTCTAAAATCAACACGCCAGGCATCACAGGTTTTTGCGGAAAATGTCCTTGAAAAAACGGCTCGTTATAAGTGACATTTTTCACCCCTAATAACCTAACGCCAGGCTCGCATTCCACGACTTTATCCACTAATAAAAACGGATAACGATGTGGAAGAAAGGCTTGAATTTGTAGAATATCTAACGTTATAGACATGGTTTTAACTTCACTTTTTCTGGGTTATAAGAGGTTGTTTTGATGGTTTTAAAGCCTGTCATTACTCAGGCATTGAGGTTAATTTTTGTTGAACTTGTGCTGTTACATCAATTTGTTCGCTTGCATAAATAACACCGTCTGTAAGTAATAAATCAAAGCCTTGATCTTTCGCAATACCACGGATCGCTTCAACGATACGGCGTTGTAATTTACCTAATTCTTCGTTACGACGCACATTGAAATCTTCGCTGAATTCTTGTTGAGTGCGTTTGAAATCGCGTTTTTTATTTAAAATATCTTTTTCTAAATTACCACGCGCTGCTTCACCTAAAACAGCGGCATCTTTGCCTAAGCGTTCTTCCATGTTTTGAATGTCTTTTTGTTGTGAAACAAGTTGTTTGTCGCGTGGCGAAAATTCTTGTTCTAAACGTTTTTTTGCTTTTTCAGCTTGTGGAGCTTTTTCAAGTACGGCTGGAATGTTCACAAAACCCACTTTTAAATCGGCATAACTGATATTTGCCGCAAAAATTAAGCCTAAAAATAACGCGATTTTGGTTTTCATAAAAATGGAATTCTCCGAGAGTTTTGATTGGAAATAAAAAAATATGCTTGAATTATAAGTGATAAGGTCAACAAACTAAAAACTGTTTTAGAAGTTTTGCCCAAAGTTAAATTGGAAAATTTGTTTTTGATCACCTGTTGTCGTATTTCCATTTATACCTTGAACAAGAGGCGAGGCATTTAGTGGCTGTGCAATACTGACAGACAAAGCACCAAATGGTGACATCCACTCACCTGATACCCCAGCTGAATACTTCATATTCATGTTAAAGCCATTCCTTAAAGAACCTGCGTCAAAAAATGTACCTAGCCGCACGGATTTTGTATCAGGCATAAATGGAACTGGGAAGAACAACTCTGCACTACCGATAACCTTTGTTGAACCACCTAATGGGTAATTTTGATAAGGACAGCCTATAGCAGTTGGATTATCGGTCGTGTATTTTTGGCAGCTGTTTATATGTGTATCACGAACACCCAACGTATTATTTTTAAAACCTCGAATAGAACCCGTTCCGCCTGCAAAATAGTTTTCAAAAAATGGCAAATTATCATTTTTACCATAACCATCACCGTAACCCGCCTCTCCCACAATACGGAATGTAAAATCTTTCGCAACAGGGAAATACATTTGATGTTTATAGCTCAATTTATAGTATTCCAAATCACTACCTGGAACTGTTGCCAGCGCAGAAAAACGTTGTGACCCACCTTTATTTGGAAAAATGGCACGATTTAGTGTGTCATGTGTCCAGCCAATCGCGGGTGCAAAGGTGAAAAATGAATCACCATTTTTAGTCATAAAATCAGAAATTTCATTAGACGTGTAAGAAGTTGCACCTAACGTGGTGTATTTTGTATCGAAATCAAAACGAACTTGGTCGAATTCATTCAATGGCAAACCAAAATTGATTCCTGCATTCATAACATTAGTTGTGTAACTTGCGATGTTAATTGCTGACGCATCACGTTTAGTATAGCCCAAATTATAACCCTGACTTACGCCGTCGGTAGTGAAATATGGATTGTTGAAACCAAATTGATAACTGGTCAAATAGTTACTGTTATTAAAGGCTAAATTTACTTGTTTGCCTGAACCAAACACGTTGTTTTGTGCAATGTTGGCATTCAAAACAATCCCTTGAACCTGCGAATAACCCACGCCCGCCATTAAATTACCTGACGGCTTTTCAGTCACTGTGTAATTCACATCGATTTCATCCGCAGTTCCTGCAACAGGCGGCGTTTCAACGGCAACATCTTCAAAATAACCTAAGCGTTCCAAACGAGTTTTTGAACGTTCGATTTTAGAACTCGATGCCCACGTTGATTCCATTTGGCGCATTTCACGGCGCAAAACTTCATCGCGCGTTTTAGTATTCCCTTTGATATTAATGCGACGCACTGAAACTCGTTTTGCGGGGTCAACAAAAAACGTCATATCCACAGTTTTAGTGGCTTCATGAATTTCGGGAATCATATTGACGTTGGCAAACGCATACCCGTCATCACCCAAACGGTCAGAAATGGCTTTTGACGTTTCGGTCGCACTTTTGCGTGAAAAAACTTCGCCTGGCCCGACTTTCATAAGTTTAATTAACTCGTCAGCGGGGACAATTAAATTACCTGCGAGTTTCACTTTATCGAGTTTATAAACATCGCCTTCTTTGACGTTAATCGTGACGTAAATATCTTTTTTATCAGGCGTAATAGCAACTTGTGTGGATTCGATATTGAAATTGATATAACCACGATCTAAATAATATGAACGTAAAGTTTCTAAATCTGCACCGAGTTTTTGTTTCGAGTATTGGTCGTCTTTGGTGTAGAACGACAACAAATTTGACGTGTTTAATTCAATTTTTTTCAATAAATCTGCTTCATCAAAAACGTTGTTGCCAACGATGTTAATTTCTTTGATTTTGGCAACGCGCCCTTCTGAAATTTTGATGAAAATAGCGACGCGATTTCGAGTTAAATCGGTCACTTCGGTTTTAATTGTTAAGCCATATTTACCGTGGCTAAGGTATTGACGATTTAATTCTTGTTCGACTTTATCGAGTAATTGTCGATCAAATGTTTGCCCTTCGGATAAGCCAGTTTTTTTGAGTGCTTTGGTTAAATCGTCTTTGCTTAAATCTTTATTGCCTTCAAAAATAATTTTTGCAATTGATGGACGTTCGATTACGTTAACCACAAGCGTTGATCCATCACGTTCAACTGAAATATCTTTGAAAAATCCTGTTTTAAACAATGATTTAATAGCGGGAGCGGTGTTGTCTAATGAAAAACGTTCGCCGACAGTGACAGGTAAATAGTTGTAAACAGTGCCTTCTGAAATACGTTGCAACCCTTTAATTTTAATATCTCGAACAACAAAGGCTTCATCAGCATGAACAATTGGTGAAACAGCTAAACAAAGTAAAATGACGCGGGAAAGTTTTTTTAATTTCATAGACACGATTCTGACGATTAAAGCGAAAAAATAAGCTAAGGTTTGATTAGCACGAATTGTATCACAAGCCACAAGGGGCGAATAATTAACCTCTCGCGTCAAGAATAATCAAATGTGAAAGACGAAATTCTCATTTGCTCAAATCAGCTTTAATTGCATCAAATAAAATCAGCAGTATTTTATTATCTAAACCATCAGTAAGCGTTTGCAATTCTGGCGTTAAAACAGTGACGCTAGTTTTTAAATTAGCTTCGTGAAATTGCAAAATGTAACTTTGTTCATTTTCAGCAAATGGATTAAATACAGAAATTGTATTATCCCAAAGCGATTTTTCAGGTTGTTGTTTTGCATCGATAAACTGGATGTAAATTTGTCCACTATCTTGATTACGATTGGTTACTTCAATACCACTGCGACTTAATGCTTTTCCAACAATTCGCCATGCTCGCACCAAAGGCACATTTAAGTTCAATGTTGGTGCATTTTCATGTGTCAAACTGACTTGAATTTCGTTTCGATTAAGTTCAGTTTCTGCGTCGGTAAGTGTCGAGCGATTTTCTACAGCAGCGATTTTCTCAATCACAGATTCTATTTTTTTAGCTGCCAATTTTTTAGGTGTTATGGCTTCAACTGAGTTTGCTGCTGTTGGTGTTATTTTTTTCGCTGGGACAGATATTTTTTGTACTAAATCGGTAGGAATCACCAATGGCGGTAATTCCGTTGTAAATTGGTAGTCTTTTTCTTTATCAGGAAACCAGCTTTGAAGCGTACTGCAACCATTTGTGCTTATGACAACACATACAATGAAACTAACTTGAAATGATAATTTCATTTTAAATTACACCCGCTTGACGCATCGCTTCACGCACATTTTGTTCACATTCTGGTGTGAGCCAAGTTAATGGAAGGCGAATGCCTTTTTGCATTAATCCCATTTCAGCAACTGCCCATTTCACAGGAATTGGATTCGCTTGAATAAATAAATCACGATGCAATGCGGCGAGTTTGTTATCAATTTCAGCCGCAATTTCAGCATCACCAGCCATTGCAGCGGCAATCATTTCATGAACTAAACGTGGTGCAACATTCCCTGAAACAGTAATTGTTCCATTACCACCTAGTAAGCAAAATTCACAACTACTTGCGTCATCACCTGTGTAAATTGCAAAATCAGAAGATGTTAAATCACGAATTTTTTGGACTCGTGTTAAATCGCCTGTCGCTTCTTTTACGCCAACGATGTTCGGAAGTTTTGCCAATCGTCCAATGGTTTCAGGCAACATATCACACGCAGTTCTACCAGGTACGTTGTATAAAATTTGAGGAATTTCGACCGCTTCTGCAATCGCTTTGTGATGTAAATATAAGCCTTCTTGCGTCGGTTTGTTGTAATACGGTGTGACAATTAAACAAGCATCTGCGCCTAATTCCTTAGCGTGACGTGTTAAGTTAATCGCTTCAGCAGTTGAATTTGAGCCTGTACCCGCTATCACAGGAATGCGTCCAGCCACTTTATCCACGACAAATTTAATCACTTGGCAATGTTCTGTTTCACTTAATGTCGCGGATTCGCCCGTTGTGCCAACTGCTACTAAAGCATCTGTATTTTGTTCGATATGAAATTCTATTAAACGCGCTAAACTGTCAAAATCTACAGCACCAGTGTTATCCATTGGTGTGACTAATGCGACGATACTACCTTGAATCATGAAAGCTCTCGATGGGTTAAAAGTGAAATTTTTGTTGCGCTTATTATCCACAAAATTTTTTGTCATGTTTAGAAATATGTTTCAAATTTTTAGCGTGAAAATAAACGATAAAGCGGCAAGCGATTTTTTAAAAAATCGCTTGCCGAAAAGATTTAAACCTTTTCTTTTCCTGCTGGCTTAATCAAACGAATTCCCAATTCTTTCAATTGTTCATCGGTAACAACCGCAGGCGCACTGACTAACGGACACGCCGCAGACTGTGTTTTCGGGAAGGCAATTACATCACGAATTGAGGTCGAACCTGTCATCAACATTACCAAGCGATCCAAACCGAATGCTAAACCACCGTGAGGTGGCGCACCGTATTTCAACGCATCGAGTAAGAAGCCGAATTTTTCACGCGCTTCGTCTTCACCAATGCCCAAAATTTCAAATACCGTTTGTTGCATCGACGTGCGATTGATACGAATTGAACCGCCGCCCACTTCTGTGCCATTCAACACCAAATCATAAGCCTGTGATAACGCAGCTGCTGGATTGGCTTTTAATTTTTCAGCTGAACAACTTGGCGCGGTGAATGGATGATGAATTGCGGTGAAACGTCCCGCTTTTTCGTCCCAATCAAACATTGGGAAATCAATCACCCAAACAGGTTTCCAATCGCCTTGAATCAAATTCAAATCGTGACCTAATTTAATCCGCAACGCGCCCATCGCTTCGTTCACGACGTTGGTTTTGTCTGCGCCAAAAAATAGCAAATCGCCATTTTGGGCGTTCGTTTTCGCCAACACATTTGCCCAAACGTCAGCGGTTGCCAATTTCACAATCGGCGATTGCAAACCTTCAACGCCAGCATTGATGTCGTTCACTTTGACATACGCCAACCCTTTCGCGCCATAAATACTGACAAATTTGGTTAAATCGTCGATATTTTTACGGCTTAATAATTCGTTGCCATTCGGCACGCGCATGGCGACAACACGACTTTTTTCATCGTTTGCCGCTGAACTGAATACCTTAAATTCCACGTCTTTCATAAAATCGCCAATATCGACGAGTTCTAACGGAATCCGCAAATCAGGACGATCCACACCAAAACGTGACATTGATTCGGCGTAAGTCATACGCGGGAAAACGGCATCGAGTTCGACGTTAATCACTTTCGCAAACAACTGACGAATCATTTCTTCCATGATGTTCATGATTTGATTTTCAGTCATGAACGAGGTTTCAATATCAAGCTGGGTGAATTCGGGCTGGCGGTCGGCGCGTAAATCTTCGTCACGGAAACAACGCACGACTTGGTAATAACGGTCAAAACCCGCAATCATCAACATTTGTTTATAAAGTTGCGGCGATTGTGGCAACGCAAAAAAGGAATTTTCGTGCGTGCGACTCGGAACAATATAATCGCGTGCGCCTTCGGGCGTGGCTTTGGTCAAATACGGCGTTTCGATTTCAAAAAAGTCGTTGTCGTCCAAATAATTCCGCAACACGCGTGTCACATCACGACGCACTTTCATTTTTTCTTGCATCGCCACTTTTCGCAAATCCAAATAACGGTAACGCAAACGCAATTCTTCATTTACTTCAATGTCGCTTTCAATCGGGAACGGCGGCGTTTCAGATTCATTTAGAACTTCGATGCCTTTCGCCAAAATTTCGATTTCGCCGGAGTGCATATTTTTGTTAATCGTGCCTTCAGGACGCGGACGAACTAAGCCCGTAATTTGCAAAACGTATTCGCTGCGAACGCTTTCCGCGACGGCAAACATTTCGGGAACATCGGGATCAAAAACGACTTGAACCAAACCGGCGCGGTCGCGTAAATCAATAAAAATAACGCCACCGTGATCGCGTCGGCGATGAACCCAGCCACAAATTGTCACAGTTTGGTCAAGTTGTTGGGTGTTAATTTCGCCACATTTGTGGGTTCGCATAGGTTTTTCCTGTTGAGTTTAAAAAATTAGAATGTTTTAAGAAGTCGTTGTTACCGTTGGTGCGGCTGGACTTGGACTTGGCTTTGAATCACTGACGACATTTTTTTTCGCGCCGCTTTTAAAATCCGTTTCATACCAGCCGGTGCCTTTTAAGCGAAAACCTGCTGCTGAGATTTTTTTAACAAGTTCAGGTTCTTCACATTTTGGGCAGTCTTTGAGCGGTTCGGCACTTAATTTTTGCAAGGCTTCCAACTCGTGGTCACACGCTTTGCACACATATTCGTAAATTGGCATTTATTTATAACTCCAAAAATAAAAAAGATGACGCTAATTATTCATTTTTCAAGGCGATAACCTTTAGAATGTGCCTATTTTACAGACTTAGGACGCAATTATGAAAACATTGACCATTACTCGCCCCGACGATTGCCATTTACACGTTCGCAATGGTGCGATTTTGAAAACCGTTTTGCCACATACGGCACGCCAATTTGCGCGGGCGATTATTATGCCGAATTTGAAACCGCCTGTGACAACGGTGGCGCAAGCGTTTGCGTATCGTGAGGAGATTTTACAAGCGATTCCAGAAGGTGTGAATTTTACACCATTGATGACGTTGTATTTAACTGCTTCGACAACCATCGACGAAATTAAACTCGCTGCGGAATGTGAACATATTCATGCGGTTAAACTTTATCCAGCGGGTGCGACAACAAATTCTGATGCAGGAGTGGCGGATGTAACCAAAATTTATCCGTTGTTGGCTGCGTTGGAAAAATACGATTTACCATTGCTGATTCATGGCGAAGTGACTGACGACGATTGTGATATTTTTGATCGTGAACAGGTGTTTATTGAACGTTATTTGATAGATATTGTGGCGCATTTTCCCGCGTTACGGATTGTTTTAGAACATGTTACGACAAAAGAAGCAGTTGAATTCGTCGAAGCGGCGAGTGATAAAATTGCCGCAACGATTACGCCGCAACATTTATTGTTTAATCGCAATGCGATGTTAGCGGGTGGTATTAAGCCGCATTTTTATTGTTTGCCGATTTTGAAACGGGAAACGCATCGTTTGGCGTTGGTCAAAGCAGCGACGAGTGGAAATCCAAAGTTTTTTTTAGGGACGGACAGTGCGCCGCATTTGACACATTTAAAAGAAAATAGTTGTGGGTGTGCGGGATGTTACAGTGCATTTGCTGCGTTAGAACTTTATGTCGAAGCCTTTGAAAAAGTGAGTGCGTTGGATAAATTAGAAGGTTTTGCGAGCTTTTATGGTGCGGATTTTTATGGTTTACCACGAAATAGCGGAACGGTAACGTTAGAAAAATGTGACTGGATTATTCCCGCAAGCTATGACGCAATTACACCGTTAAAACCTGGTGGATTATTGTACTGGAAAATGATTTAATTATTTGTTTTAAAAAAAAAATATGTTTTTATTAAGTTGAAAATAATTAAATTTATTAAAATAAAAATTGACGCTAAAACGTTGGAAAACTATTATGTGCGCTCTTAGTTTCACAGACTAAGAATTTCAAACAAAGATTATTCGGGGTATAGCGCAGTCTGGTAGCGCGCCTGCTTTGGGAGCAGGATGTCGGGAGTTCGAATCTCTCTACCCCGACCAAACTTTGCGCTTGTAGCTCAACTGGATAGAGCACCAGCCTTCTAAGCTGGGGGTCGCAGGTTCGAGTCCTGCCAAGCGTACCAAAATTCCTCGTTTTATAAGTACACATACGCAATGGTGAGCGTAGCTCAGTTGGTAGAGTCCCGGATTGTGATTCCGGTTGTCGTGGGTTCGAGCCCCATCGTTCACCCCAATAAATCAATCGTAGCGTTGCTGATAGCCTGACAAAAGTAATCAAAAATGGGAGGTGTTTCAACTCTGT
>CAINDC010000109.1 GCA_903847275.1 uncultured Pseudomonadota bacterium | reverse complement strand
TACGCTGAAAGCCGCATAAAAATATTGTAACTATTTGATTTTTAAAATATCCACAGAGTTGAAACACCTCCGATGACGCGACTAAAAAGAAACTATTTACCCGAAAATGGAAACATCGAACACTTGGAATGGCTCTTGGGTTAACTAACCAAACATTGGCATGGCGTTTTTTATTCGTTGCTCCGATACCGCTAACTCATTGAAAAATATCACCTGCATTGGTTTGTAGGGACTATCGAAAAACAAGTAATTTTCCATGGAATTCAACTTCATAACATATTGATTTATAATGATCACGAAATTCGTTTGTACACTGATTTTGAAATTGGCGAAGGTATTGTTACAATGAAAGTATAATTTCGGAGCGTAGCGCAGTTTGGTAGCGTACTTGTCTGGGGGACAAGGGGTCGTAGGTTCAAATCCTATCGTTCCGACCAATAAATTCAAGCCTTGTAGCGGTTTTCGCTAACAAGGTTTTTTTGTTTTTAGAGAAAATTTGTTTTCGGGATAACATACGGGATAACTTTTTTGAACGCTTGCTAGTAATCATATCTACAAAGTACATCAGCAAGTATTGCTCGTTGTGCATCTTCTCTAAATCATCAACTTAAAGAACTAATAATTCTTTTTATCATCTCCCGCCAATAATAAGGCAAAGCGTAGTGAAACAAACACTATCAAAATAATTCTGTTATTTGTTCAGCCGTCATAAAATACCCAAAATGAATTAGCAGGAAATTTTTATGATGATCGAATATCAAGCACAATGTAAAAAGTTAGTTGATGCTACCCACGATGGTGATTTAAAAACGATTCGTGAAATTGTCGCTAGTGGTCTTGATTTATCAACACTTGATAGCTGTGGCGAATCAATTTTATCAGCTGCAATCTTTGAGCTTTCATTTGTCGGTGAAGAAGAGCCATATCGATATGAAGTCATTAAATTGTTACTTGAATTAGGTGCAAATCCAAATCAATTAAATGATGAAAAAAGCGGTTCTTTGACCGATGCTATGCTCATGCGTGATACGGAAATGATACGGATTCTGTTAGAAGCAGGCGCAAAGCCAAATGAGTTTGGTGGATTCTCCGAAAGTGAAAGTTTTTATGATTATGCTGAATTTGATTATCGGTTTTGTATTTGGGATTTACATTTGCCCGAAAAAAAACCTGAAAATATCAGCGACGATGAAAACGCATGGCTTTTATGGCTTGATGAAATGGCTGTTAAGTATCAACGTCGTAGACCTGACTATTTGTTTTTATTACGCGAATATGGCGCAAAAACGTTGACAGAACTTCATAATGAAAATTTAGGCTGATAATGATGCTCACGATTTCAAGAGAGGCTATTGTTAAAGTTCAAAATCATGCGTGGAATGGCTTTTGTCTTGGCTATGAAGCGTTTGGCTTATTTTTAATGAGCAAATCATTTACGCGGCTTTGCCTTGTTTTCAGATACCGATTGATTATGAAAATCCCGCTCAAATTCCAGAAATAGGCATCGATGATTTCATTAAAAATGCTCGATTCGTAGGGCAGAAATTTGAGTTAAAAATTTTCGGTTGTTATACAACACAATGGAAAATGATTAAAAATTCAGAAGTTATAAAGCAAGCTAATATAAACCTTGTGATGAAATATCATCCGTCGTTATGCTGTAAATCATGCTCTGGATATTCATTTGAACAAGGGGGGCAAAGAACTTGAGTGTTACAAAGGTGATTATTCTGTTCCTAGTGGAAAACGAATTTGTAATGAAATTAACCAGAAAAAGATTTTGAAAGAATGGAACAATTTTAATTATGTGACCAGCATAGATAGCTCAATTCAAAAACGTAAAGTGTGCGTATGACATCAAATACAAAAGCTAAAACCATTTATAACATCATGCCTGATTTTGGGGGCGCGTATGGTTGGATAATCAGAGATGGTGATGAAAGTCATGGTGTGGGTGGCAATCATGCTTGCCAGTGTGGCTGGGTAGGAGATCACTCTATTTCAGAAACACTTCATCAAGCATTTGCGGAATGGCAACTGATTTTTGAGCTAGATGATTCGCTATTAGAGGATAGTCATCAATCATCTTTTGATTGGGATTCTTTTCATGAAACAGGTTTAAAACTTTGTTTTCAGCTTAAACAAGAATTGGGCGACGATGTGCGGATAATTTACCTCAAACCTTACGAAGACCCAAACAGTGAACAAAACATGCGTGTAGAGATATTGCTTGATGGCGATGTTTTAGAATTACCTAATCGCAACGTTTTATCAATTGATAGCTAATTATGAACACTTTTGAATTACGATTTTTTATTTACCTCATTCCTCCTGAAAAAATTGAGGACGAAGAGGACGAAACAGAATTCGTTTATCAAGAAATATGGATTGATGGTCAACACATTGAAGAATCTCATGCTGTCGATTTACGTCAACTATTTCGCAGTCTATCGCAAACAGGTGAATTTTTTATTTTTACCTGTGGATGTCAGCAATTCTCATTATGAAATCAAGCGGTCGTAGGAATAGGTATTTCAAGACCTTTGAGCATAAATTCGAGCATCTGTCGCCAATTGTCAAAGCAAATATATCGAGTTAATGCCCGAATATCATCAAAAAACGTCTT
>CAINDC010000108.1 GCA_903847275.1 uncultured Pseudomonadota bacterium | reverse complement strand
GCTTACGCAGACATGGTGCCGCATTTAACAGCTAAGAAAGAAAATATGTACCACGCCGCAAAACAAGGTTTTGCGACGGCAACCGATTTAGCCGATTACTTGGTTCGTAAAGGCTTGGCGTTCCGTGATGCACATGAAATTGTCGGTTTAGCGGTGCGATTGGGTGTGGAAACTAAACGTGATTTGTCTGAAATCTCGTTAGAAGAATTACAAACATTTTCGTCATTGATTAGTGAAGAAGTATTTGTGGTTTTATCACTTGAAGGCAGCGTTGCGGCACGTTCGCATATTGGCGGAACGGCACCCGAAACGGTAAAAGTAGCAATTGCAACGGCACGGCAAAATTTAGAAAATACGCTTTAATTTTTCAAAAAAGATAATTATGAGCAATACAACAAAAGTACAACGAGGTTTTACCTTAATTGAACTGATGATTGTCGTGGCAATCATTGGTATTTTGGCATCTGTTGCAGTTCCTGCTTATCGAACATTCACACTAAAAGCGAAATTTACTGAGGTCATTGCGCTGACTGCCACGCTCAAAACAGGAGTTGAGTTTTGTGCTCAAAATCTTGGTTCATTACAAAACTGTTATTCTGGCGCGAATGGTGTTCCAGCAGCTAACAATATATTAAGTGGAAAATTTGCTATCGAGTCAGCGACAGTTGGCAATAATGGCATTATTTCTGCGTTTGGATCAACTGGCATAGTTGCTGGTGGATTTGTCTCTTACTCTTATATTTTGACACCAACTTTGGCAGCGGAAAAAGTGACTTGGGCAATTTCAGGCACTTGTGTAGCTAATGGTCTTTGTTGATTACAAATTAAAATAACGGATAAATTATGAAATTAGCTACATTCACTTATCAAAATCAAACGCGCGTTGGCGCGGTTATCGAAAATCAAATTGTAGACGGATTAGGCGATGTAAGTTTGCCAACCGACATGATTGAATTTTTGGAGCAAGGTGACGGTGCATTGCAAAAAATGCAGATATTGATTTCGACTGGAAAAAATCGAATTTCACTTGCAGATGTTCAATTGCTTGCGCCAATTCCACGTCCAAAAAAGTTTTTAGGCATCGGTTTAAATTACGCTGATCATATTGATGAAACAGGTTTAGAAAAACCCCAATATCCGATGTTTTTCACCAAACAAAGCAGTTGCGTCATTGGTCAAGGTGATGCCATTCAAATTCCGCCTGTTTCTGAAAAAGTCGATTACGAAGGCGAACTTGCGTTTGTGATTGGCAAAAAATGCAAAAATGTTTCGGTTGAAAATGCCCACGACGTGATTGCAGGTTTTACGATTGTGAACGATGTCACGGTACGTGATTGGCAATTCAGAACACCGACATGGACGATTGGAAAATCATTCGACACGCATGGTCCAATGGGACCTTGGATTGTGACAGCAGATGAAATTCTAAATCCACACGCGTTGAATTTGAAAACGTGGGTTGATGATGAATTGCGTCAAAATTCAAATACTTGTTACATGATGTTTAATTGTTACGAAATGATTGCCTATTTGTCACAAGCCATGACGCTTGAAGTTGGTGATGTGATTTCGACAGGAACGCCTAGCGGTGTCGGGGTGAAAATGAAACCGCGTGGCTATTTGAAAGCAGGGCAGGTGGTGAAAATTGAAATTGAAGGTATTGGGACACTGGTTAATTCAGTGAGTTAGACTTTTGAAAAATGCCGCCTTTTTGAAAGGCGGCATTTGATGAATGTTAATTCGTTTGTGCATCCAATAACAATACGCTCTGCGCTTGAATCATTGGTTCATCTTCAGCCCGCGCCACACGATTATAAAGACCATCCGCTTGCAACAACCACGCTTGAGAATTATCACTCAAATACAGTTCTAAGTTTCGCCAAATACGTTGTGACAGTTTTTTATTCTCAATCGGAAAACAGATTTCCACACGCTTAAACATATTTCGATTCATTAAATCTGCGCTCGACGCATAAACTTCTTGTGCGCCATCATTTTCAAACGCATAAATTCGCGAATGCTCTAAAAATCGTCCAACAATCGCTCGCACTTCGATATTTTCAGATACACCAGGGATATTAGGACGCAAGCAGCACATTCCACGCACAATCATTTGTACTTTTACACCCGCTTGTGATGCACGATAAAGAGCTTGAATTGCTTGCGGTTCAACTACCGCATTAACTTGAATAATGATTCTCGCGGGCTTTCCATTTTTTACATGACGAATTTCACGCTCAATTTTTTCCATTAAACCACTGTGCAAAGTAAAGGGTGATTGCAGCAATTTATTCAATTTCGTTACTTTGCCCAAACTGGTTAATTGTGTGAACACTCGACGCACGTCTTCACCTAATTCTTTATCACACGAAAATAACCCATAATCGGTATAAAACAATGCCGTTTTTGGATGATAATTTCCTGTACCTAAATGCACATAACTACGAAGTTGCTTACCTTCGCGGCGCAAAACCAAGCACATTTTTGCGTGTGTTTTATATCCTACAACACCATAAACTACATGAACTGCAGCCTCTTGAAGTTTCGCAGCTAAGTCGATATTCGCTTTCTCATCAAAACGAGCGCGAAGTTCAATCACGACGGTGACAACTTTGCCATTTCGAGCGGCTTTTACTAACGCATTTACAATTGGCGAATCTGAACCTGTGCGATAAAGCGTTTGTTTAATCGCTAAAACATCGGGGTCTGTTGATGCTTGACGAACAAATTCAACGACTGGACAAAATGATTCAAACGGTTGATGTAATAAAATATCGTTGCGTCTAATTGCTGCGAAAATATCTTTTTGGCGTGAGAGATGGGCAGGAATGACAGGCTTAAATGGTACAAATTTTAAATCGGGACGATTCAAAATCAAGGCGTTAATTTCTTGTACACGACTTAAATTCACAGGTCCATTGACTAAAAATAAGCGTTCGCGTGTCATACCAAATCGAGCCAATAAAAATACCACCGTTTCATCTGGACAATTGGCATCAATTTCTAAACGCACCTCGTCGCCATAATTTCTCATGGCTAATTCACCTTCAACGGCGAGTAATAAATCGTCAATCGCATCGTCATCAACAAAAAAATCACTGTTGCGTGTGACACGAAATTGATAACAACCTTTTACATTCATTCCATGAAAAAGTTGATCGATGAATGCGTGAATAATCGACGACAAAAACACAAAATCATTCACACCACTATTTGTTTCCGCGCTGGGTAATTTAATAATTCGTGGCAAAGAACGCGGTGCTTGCAGCACGGCACGTCCGCTATTTCGACCAAACGCATCTTTGCCTGTCAGCGAAATAATGAAGTTTAAACTTTTGTTTAAAATACGCGGAAATGGGTGTGCAGAATCCAAACCAACGGGCGTTAAAACAGGCAAAATTGCTTCGTTAAAATACACTTCTAACCATTTGCGTTGTATTTCTGTCCATTCGACACGACGCACGAAATTGATGCCTTCTTTTTTTAGTTCGGGCAACAAAATATCATTTAACGTGTGATATTGATCTTCGACTAAATGTCGGGCGTTAATTGAAATTAAATCGAGTTGTTCGTTCGGTTTTAAACCATCAATGCCGCGTGTATCGGGATCAATTACCGCCATTTCAATAACACTGGCAACACGCACTTCAAAGAATTCATCTAAATTTGAGCAAGAAATACACAAATAATTTAGGCGTTCGAGCAATGGCACTGTTTCGTCTTTGGCTTGTGCCAAAACGCGTTTGTTGAATTCCAATAAACTCAGTTCACGATTAATATAGAGTTTTGGATTTTTTAAATTTATTTCTTCGATTATTTCAGTCATTGCAAAGGCTCGTTTGTCACATTTATTAAGTAATTGAGTGGTAATCTAAGTTTATTTCAAAGGCGTGACAATAGTATGAACATTCTTTTTTTGGGGTGCGATTAAAAGTGAGGGGGATTTCAAAAAAGGGAGGTGTTTCAATTCTGTGGATGTTAGCTAAACAAGACCGAATTCATATCGATTGATAAATAACCCGAAAACCACGGAGTGCATGAGAAAAGATTTAGAAAAGCAAATCGTTTTTCGTGCTAACCGTTTAATCCGAGTATGGAAATTCAGGTGTTTAGATTCAATGCGCTGGGTATTTCGCTTGCCAATAACTAATTTCTCGCCTTTTTGAGGATGTCTGGTATATGCGCCCCAATTGTCGGTATAAAGGCGTTTGGAGGTGTTTCAACTC